>NZ_JBSVVZ010000038.1:0-59578 GCF_054071875.1 Pseudomonas sp. SDO524_S393
AGCGGTGGATCAGTTAGCGCTGTAATCGCTGACACGCCGCCTTCGCGAGCAAGCCCGCTCCCACATTTGGGCTGGGACCGGCTTCCAGAAACCGGTCGGCTACCAGGCCGTCGCCGCAGCAACGGATATGCACTCAAAAACACCGCGCAACCCCAACGCCAACTCCCGCGCCTGCCCCACACTCAGCACATTGGTAAACCCCATCAACACCCCCTGCCCCCGCCCCGGTTCCAGCGCCCAGCGTGACAGTGCCTGAACCGCCAACCCTTCACGATTCGCCGCATCGGCGACAACGCCGTCCGGCACGTCGACCGACAACCGCGCCAACAAATTGATCCCGCCAGCCTGCTCATCCACCCGCAAAAACGCTCCGCAATGCTCGCGCAACGCCGCCACCAACCAGCCCCGCCGTTGCGCATACAAGGTGCGCATGGCCTTGAGGTGCCGGTTGAAATGCCCTTGTTCGAGAAAATCCGCCACCGTCAGTTGCAACAACGGTGTGCTGCGCTGCTGCAATACCCCGGCACTGCGCTCGAAGGTGTCCACCAACGCCTGCGGCACCACCAGATACCCCAGGCGCAATCCGGGAAACAGCATCTTGCTGAAACTGCCGGCACAGATCACCCGATCATCCGTGTCACTGCTTTTAAGCGCCGCCAATGGCTGGCCCTGATAGCGAAACTCACTGTCGTAGTCGTCTTCGACCACCCAACTGCCCTGCTCGCGCGCCCAGTCCAGCAGGGCCTGGCGACGCGCCGGGCTGAGTGCCACACCCAGTGGGCTCTGGTGTGCCGGGGTGACAATGGCCAGACGCGCATCGCGGTGCCGCTGTCGGCCCTGTTCGACGTCGAGGCCGTCACGGTCCACCGGCACCGGCACCAGTTCCACGCCCTTGTGCAGCAACAACTGCCGCGCATGCAGGTAGCCCGGGTCTTCGAACCAGCACCGCTGGCCAGCCAGCGCGAGCGCATCGCACAGCAGCATCAGGCACCCCGCATACCCGGCGCACACAAAGACTTGCTGCGGCGTGCACTCGATACCCCGATACAGCGCGAGGTAACGGGCAATCGCCACGCGCAGGGCCGGGGCGCCGCACACATCGCCCATGGTCAGGCTGTCGGCATCGGTGCGACGCACCTGGTGCGTCACCAGCCGCGCCCAAAGTTTGCGCGGGAACGCATCCAAAGCCGGCAGGCCCATTTGCAGGGATCGGGCGACGGGCGCGACCGGTGCCGGTACAGGGGGCGCGGCAACAGAAGGCAGTGAACCGGCAATCACCGTACCTGCCTGTCCCCGCGCTTCGAAGAAGCCCTCGCTGATCAACAACTGATACGCGGCCTCTACCGTGCCGCGGGCGACTTTGAGCTCCAGCGCGAGGCTGCGTACCGACGGCACCCGATCCCCCGGACCCAGTTGGCCCTGGTCGATGGCGAGGCGAAAGCGGCGGTAGATTTCCTGGTATTTGGGCAACGGTGGCATCGCGGACAGGCTCGGCAGGTAGACAGGCGGAAGTCTGCTCATGTCCCAACCCACTTGTCCAATCATGCCCCTGTCAGGCGACAGGAGCGCCCCTGAAAATGGTGCATCCCTTGATCAATAGAAGGACTGCACCATGAAACACCGTCTCGACTACGCCCAGGTGGCTCCCACCGGCTATAAGGCCCTGGGTTCCGTGCACAGTTATATCCACGGTTGCGGCCTGGAAAAGGAACTGATTGACCTGGTGTACCTGCGCGTCTCCCAGCTCAACGGTTGCGCCTACTGCCTGGACGCCCATTCCCGCGACCTGCTGAAACTGGGCACTCGCCCAGAAAAGCTTGCGTTGTTGGCCGCCTGGCACGAAGCGCACCCATTGTTTACCCCGCGCGAATGTGCCGCCCTGGCCTGGGCCGAAGTGGTCACCCAGGTCGCGCAAACCCAAGTGCCGGACGCCGACTACGCCAAAGTCGCCGGCGTGTTCAGCGAAAAGGAAGTGGCCGACCTGACCCTCGCCATCGCGTTGATGAACGCCCTGAACCGCGTGGCCATCAGCTTTCGCAAAGTGCCGGCGGCGGTCAAGGCGCACCTGGAGAGCCAGGGTAATGAATGAACAGGTCGAGTTTGTATTGATGGACAGCGACGCCGACTGCATCGCCAGCTTCGCGGTAATGCAACAACTGCGTCCTCACTTGACCGATGCGGCGGCATTCGCTGCGCAGGTCCAGCGCCAGCAGCAGAACGGCTACCACCTGCTGGCCGCGCGCGAGCACGGCAAGGTGATCGGCCTGGCCGGCTACCGGCTCACGGAAAACACCTTGTATGGGCGCTATGTCTACGTGGATGACCTGGTGGTCGACGCCGCGCTGCAACGACGTGGCCTGGGTGAGCAACTGCTCGACTGCGTACGCGAGAAAACCCGCGCCCTGGGCTATCGCTACCTGGTGCTGGACACCGGCCTGCATATGGCCCTGGCCCAACGCTTCTATTTTCGCCAAGGCCTGCTGGCGCGGGGCATGCACTTTTCCCAGGACCTGACCCCATGACCCGTGCCCTACTGCTCAGTTTCAGCCCCCACGGCAAGGCGGCGCAGACGTTCAGGCTGGCGCGCGCCCTGCTGCGCACCCAGGTACCGGACGCCGAAGTCACTGAACGCGACTATGGCGGCCAGGCCCTGCCGCCGCTGTCCCGGGAATATGCCAATGCGCTGACTACCCCCGGGGGCCTGAACAGCAGCGCAACGGTGCTGTCGGACCAGTTGATCGAGGAGTTGGAGGCCTGTGACCTGCTGATCCTCTGCACCCCGGTGCACAACCTCACCGTGCCGGCGGCGCTCAAGGCCTGGATCGATCACGTGGTGCGCGCCCAGCGCAGCTTCACGTTCAATGCGCAGTTCCAGAAAGTCGGCCTGCTCGACGATCGGCGCACCTTTGTGCTGGTCAGTTCGGGCAGCGCCCGCAAAACCAATGACCAGGACTTTCTGACCCCGTATGTGACCGCCATCCTGTCTACGGTGGGCATTCGCACGGTGGACTTCGTGTACCTGGGCGCCATGGCGCGGGGTGAAGAGGCGGTCAACCGCGCCGTGGAACAGGCACATCGGCAGCTGTCGGAGGCAATCAGCTCTGGCCTATAAAATTAATGGCGCTAGAATCAGCGCCATTTCTTGCGCCTACGTCCCGACACGAGCCCTCCATGAGTTTTGATTTCGACACGATCCACTCCCGCCTCGGCACCGGCAGCACCAAGTGGAACCGCTACCCGCAAGACGTTTTGCCGATGTGGATCGCCGACATGGACATCGCCGCTCCACCTGCCGTGTTACACGCCCTGCACCAGCGCCTGGACCAGCAGATTCTCGGTTACAGCGTGGCCGGCCCGGACGTGCGCGACGCGGTCGTGGCCGACCTGTGGGCCAAGTACGCCTGGCGCGTACAACCTGAAGAGCTGGTGTTTTTGCCGGGTGTCGAGCCCGGTTTCAACATGGCCCTGCATGCATTTGTGCAGCCGGGCCAGCCGGTGGTGCTGCAAACCCCCAACTACCGCCCGATTCGCCTCGCGCCCGGCCACTGGAACCTGCCGCGCATCGAAGTACCCTTCGAGCTCGTCAACGGTGAATACCTGACCCCGCTACCGGCCCTACGCCAGGCACTGAGCGGCGCCGGCGCCTTGCTGCTGAGCAACCCGCACAACCCCATGGGCAAGGTCTTCCCCCGCGAAGAACTGCTGGCCGTGGCCAATGCCTGCCTGGCAAGCGGCGCGCTGATCATCTCGGACGAGATTCATGCCGAACTGTGCTTCGACGGCCGCCGTCATATCCCCACCGCCAGCCTGAGCCCGGAAATCGCCCAGCGCACCATCACGCTGATGTCGGCCAGCAAGGCCTACAACGTGGCCGGCCTGAAAACCTGCTTTGCCGTGGTGCAGAACGCCGAGATCCGCGAGCGCTTCAACAACGCCCGCTGCGGCATGGTCGACAGCGTCAGCCCGCTGGGTCTTGAGGCCACACGCGCCGCCTACAGCCAGTGCGGCGAATGGCTGGATGCGCTGGTGCAGTACCTGCAAGCCAATCGCGATTACTTGTTGGACGCCGTGCGAACCCGCTTGCCGGGCGTGGTGATGCACGCGCCACAAGGCACCTACCTGGCCTGGCTGGATTGCAGCGCCCTGGGGCTGGACGACCCGCAGCAGTTCTTCCTGGACCAGGCCAAGGTCGGCCTGAGCGCCGGTATCGAGTTCGGCGATGACAGCCAACAGTTCGTGCGCCTGAATTTCGGCTGCCCCCGGGCGATGCTCGAGGAAGGTGTGAAACGCATGGAGCGTGCGCTGCATCACCGTTAAACGGCATTTCACAACTTTTCGCAACGAGCGCAAAACCCCTGCTGTTACTGTCACGCGGGTACCAGTCCCAGCGGCAACAGCAGGAGTTTCCTGGCATGACGACACGCCCACTCGACCGCTCGTCCGAGCCCAACGCCCCCCGCACGCCGAGTTCATCGGGTGCCAAGTTTCATGTACTCCTCAAGCAAAGTGCCGATAACAAGAAGGTCGAGTCCCACGACAAGACGCCTTCCGGGCTCGCCTCCAGCAAGAAAGACGGCTACGAGCTGGCGGCCAAGGACGCCACCCCGCCCCCTGCCCTCAGCGATTACAAGGCCATCGGCCCGCCGGATGAAGTGGGCCCGGGGCTGATCCGCTACGAAACCCAGGACGGCAAGAAAGTCATCGTCAGCGAGCAGGACAGCCCGGAACTGTTCAAGCAGGTCAGCGCCGACTTCAAAGCCCTCGGTGGCGTGGTCGCCAGTGAATCCGCCGGTTACCAGCGTCTGGGCGCCGATGCCAGCGCGCCAGGCAAGCTCGGCGACTACAAGGCGCTGGGCCCGCCCGATGAAACCGGCCCCGGGGTGATCCGCTACGAGACCCAGGACGGCAACAAATTTGTCGTCAGCGAGCGCGACAATCCCGAGGCGTTCGCCAAGGCCAAGGCCGCCTATGAAAGCTTCAGCGGCTTGTCCAGCAGCGAAGCCGCGGGTTACCGGCGTGCCACCGACAACGAAGTGTGGCCCCCGTATGGCGGCACCGCCGTCGGCGCCGAAGACGAAGTGGGCCCGGGGCTGATCCGTTTCGAAAGCAATGGCCAGAAAGTCATCGTGGCGCGCGATGACAACCCCAAGCTGTTCGACTACCTCGCCGGCCTCAACACGGTGTACACCGACCCCGGCAAAAAGGCCGTGATAGAAGGCGAGCTGAACAACGGCGCCGCGCTGGCCGATGCCAACACGCCAATACCGGGCCTCAACGACTACAAGGGCTTCAGCTGGAACAACGACCAGAAAGACAACATCCTCACCTACGAGCTGCATGACGGCACCAAAGTGGTGGTGTCCAAGGACGTGAGCCCCGAGCTGTTCAAGAGCGTCGCCACCGCCAATGACACCTGGGCCAAGATCCACACCAGCGAAGGCGAAGGCTACAAGCTGGCCGGGCCGAATGATTTCCTGAAAAACACCGACATCACCTTTGGTTCGCCCGACGAGCTGGGCGACGGCCTGATCCGCTATGAAACCAGCGAAGGCAAGGTCATCGTCTCCAAGGAGCTGAGCCCGCAGCTCTACGACGACGTCAAGGCCAAATGGGATGCTTTCACCGCCAGCTCCGTGGACGACACGCGCACCAAGTACAACCTGCCCAAGCCCGGTGACCTGGATGTGCTGAACATGGACACCGGTGTGCACGCCGATGAAAAGGACGACAAGTCACCGACCCTGACCGTCAGCGAACTGGCCACCACCCAGTTGATCGATACCTACCGCGAAGGCGTGAAAAACGGCTCGATTCCCAAGGATGACCCACGGGCCAAGCTGGTGCGCGCCCTCGAAGCGCAAGCCGCGTACCAGAACGGCCACGGCATCACCGGCTACGAAGAGGCGCGACGCCCCTTCAACACCACCTGGCGCGAGTTCGACGACAAGCAGACCCAGCTGACCTCCGCCGACATGCACGACATCATCGATGGCAAGGCCGTGCAGAAGCAGATCGGTGAGTTGTTCAACGACCCGACCGTGCAGGCCGACTACAAGGCCAAGATGGACGATGCGCTCAACAAGCTGCCGAACAAGGACGAGATCAAGCAGAAGCTGCTCGACCTGACGTCCAGCCCGGATTACGTGCTGTACCTCAAGGACCTGCAAAGCCAGGGCAAGACCTACGAAGCGCAAAAGGACCTGAGCGACACCCTCACCTCGCTGTCGCTGTTCGACCCGGAAGCGGCGAGCAAGGCGGCACAGAACATCCAGGCCGACGGCCTGACCACCGACCTCAACGCCATCCTGTCGGACCCGAGCAAGATCTCCGACGAGAACAAGGAACTGGCGACCAAGGACTTGTTCGGCCTGCTCAAGGGCGTGCTCAAGGGCAGCCTGCTCGACCTGCCGCGCCGCTCCCAGGAAACCCTGGAAAAATTCCTCAACGAGGGCCTGCAGGGCAAGGAAAAATCCGCAGCGGTCACCAAGGCCCTGGAGGAGTTGGGCGAAGTTTACAAAAACAACGGGGCGATCACCGAGGCCGACCTCAAGACCGCCCTGAGCAAACCGTATATTCCCGTAGCGGATCGCGGCATGCTCGGCGAGGTGTTCCATACCCTCAACAGCAAGGGCATCCTCGGTTCCCTGGGTGCCGGCGTGACCCTGTTTTCGGCGATTTACCAACTGGTGGGCAAAGGCGGCAAGCTGGGTGAAACCCCGGCCCAGCGCATGACCATCGCCAAGGACTTCCTCAGTTTTGCCGGCGGCTCCAGTCACTTCGTGCGCCTGGGCGACAAGATCGGCGAGACCCTGGGCAAAGGCGGCCTGGTGGACTTCCTCGGGCTGGACAAGACACTGCCGGAGATCTGGGGCAAGACCGGTCTGCAGGAGCCGAACTTCGAATTCCGCGTCAACGAGATGCCGCCGGACGTCAAGACCAAGATTTCCGCCGCCCTGGACGCGGTGCCCGACAGCCAGTACGACGGCATTTCCAAGATGTTCGACGGCGACAAGGCCGTCACCGAGGCCACCGACGGCCTGGCGACTCACCTGGATGACGGCCTGGCTGCCGCCGGTGCCGCCAAGTTGGGCGCTTCGAAATCAGCGAAGATCGCCGGTTCCGTGATCAAGGTATTGGGCCCGGCCACGGACATCGCCGGTGGGTTTGCCGATATCGTGCTGGGGGCGCTGGCGATCAAGGCCGGTGTCGACAGTAAAGACCCGCTGGCGCAAGCCGCAGGCGGCCTGCAAGTGGCCGGTGGCGCGTTTGGCGCGTCCGCCGGTGTGCTGGGCGCTGCGGCGCTGTTTGGTGCGGGCACGGCGGCAGCGTTGACCGGGCCGTTGTTTCTGGTGGGTGTGGTGCTGGCGGTGGTCGGCGGGATCATCGGCTACTTCGTCGACCACAACAAAAAGCAGAAGGCGACCGAGAAGGAAAACGACTGGTACCGCGACTTGGCGAACGACGGCCTGTTGCAGGACAACTGGGCCGACAAGGTCGAGTACGCCCACTACGAAATCCATCACTACGGTGGTCGTGACGCCCCCACCGACGACAGTATCTTCCGCTTCCAGCAATCGGAATGGGAACACTTCGACCAGACGCCGCAAAAAGGTGGCTCGTCGAGCAACCGGCTGGACGGAGGCTTGCACAAGCACTACGAGGACCCGAACAAGCCGCCGAAGAACCTGCCGACCGATGCCCCGCCTGAGCGCCCGCAGCCCCATCCACCGGGAGGTGCGGGCGTGAAAATCGCCTGACCGGTCTACTCGTGGCCATCAGCTGGCTGGCACCTTGGCGAGGTGGCCAGCCAACTGATGGGGGCTATCACGCCGCTGGCAGCGACTCAGGCTTAGCCGTATCCGTCTGGATTTTAAGGCTGCTCACCTGCGGTGTTCGGTCCGCGGAGCCGTCTTGACGCGGTGCATTGATCACCATCATCACCCCGTCGTTGGTGATGAACACAGGCCGGGCCTTATCGTTCTTTGCATCACTGGAGAAAGCCCCCTTAAAAAGCAGCGCTCGACTGTTCCCCGGCGTGCCGTCACTCACGTCAACCGACAAATCACCCGTACTCGAAACACGCCATCCGGAGACTTGCGCCGCACTGTAGTCGAGTTTGATGACACTGCTGGCTGGGTCGGCGATCACCACCTTCCTGTACCCCTTGTTCACGATGTAGGTGTTGTGCCCGCCTTCTCCCGTGATGTGCGCACCGCCCTGCACATGCACAACGTTCGCGCCATTGCCGGTGAACACCACATCCTTTTCACCGTTGAGCGTGAACAGGTTGTTCTCATCATTGCCCTGGATAACGCTTTCCCCGCCTTCGACCGTACTCACACTGGAAAACGATTGAAAATGCGCGATTTTCTTCACTCCTTCCGTATTCGAATCTTCGGTTTTGATCGAGATCGTATTCGTCTTGAAGTTAATCACGTGGCCTACGTATCGAGCGGTTTTATCCTGCCCATCTTCCTTGTAGGACGTTGTCAATGCACCGGAAAATGCCAGGGTATTACGCCCACCTTGACCATCGAGTGATGTTTGCCTTGGGCTGATGCCGTCCTTGGCGGTCGTCGAACCCACTTGCTCGGCCTGCACCAGCGTCTGACGGGCATCGGCGTTAAACACCACAGTATCGTCGGCATCCCCGCCGTTAATGCCCTTTTTTCCGCCACCCATCAAAAAGTAATTGGGCTTGGACTTGATACCCGTCACCCAATCATCGCCATCGCCCAGATCCCACAGCGTGGCCTTGTGCGCTCCGGGTACACCTTCCACGGCGACGACAGACTTGCCGTTCCATGAGTTGAACGTACCTGAAATATGGTCATTCCCGCCCTTGGCATCAACGGTAGTGACTTGGCCCGGCACACTGATCTGGTTCAGCAACCAGGTGATGGGCGAATACCAGAGCGCCGGCGTCAGCGGGACGGTACCCGGCACCTGCTTGGCCTCGACATCTGTTGCGCCGATCACCACCCGCTCAAACTGTTCTTTGCCCGGCCCCTCCAGAAATTTTTGATAGCGGTCCCTGTTCTGCTGCTCGTGTTCGCTGCTGTATTTCTTTTCCAGGTAGGGCTTCATCACATCGAATCCTGGCTCAAAACCCAGGAATGATTTAACGCCCGTGACGAATTTCTGCCCTCCTGTCAGCGGTGTGTATTGATCGATGTCCTCTACGGTACGCACGGCCGTGTAAATCATCTGCCCAGTCATCAAGACCCCCGCCACAATCAGCCCCGCCGGCCCTGCGGCACTGGCACCCGCCAGAAACGCGGTCCCCAGGACGATCGATGTCGTAGCATTGGCAATCGAAAATGCGCCGTTGACGTAATGGTCTTGAGCCTGTTTACCGGTGCTTTCACCTGCATCTTTAAAGGACTTGACGGCCTGGTAGATGTCAAAGGGAACACTGATGACCAAGCCGGCCCCACCCCCGAGTTTTCCTATCATCTTGCCGACGCTGGACGCTTTGAAGCCCAGTACCGAAGGCCCCACCTTGCTGGCGGTATGTTGCGCCACCTTGTTCAGGCCAGCTTCGACCCCCATCCCGACATAATCGGATGCCACCGCCCCAAGGCCGATGACACCTCCCGTTGTATCGCCTTTCTGAAGGCTCTCGATAGAACTGCGCAACCCTTGATAAGTGCTGAAAGCCTGGAATCCGAGCCCGGCGGCATTCGTTTTTGCCCCGGGAGCGCCAGTCGCTGACGGAGAAAAAAAATCAGCAGGCACTGGTTTTCCGCTACGCAACAGGTCACGTACTGCCGAGGATCGCTGTGATGTTTCAGCGACAAACGTTTGAAGTGTGTCGGGAACAAGCCCGCCATCGCTGCGAGTCATCAAAGGGGGGGCGACAGGACTGCGATTGGCCGCCAGTTCGCTGACAATGTTTGCCATGCTTGCAGCGTCTTCAGGCGGAACCGATTGCAGGTATGCCAGAAATCGGTTGTAGTCGATCTGCACGTTACCCGTGGTATGTCCCTGCGAATCAGGGGCCATTGCACTTTCTACCGGCTTGCCGCCAACCTGTACCCCCATCTGGTAGAGCTGGACGCGGCTGACGTCTATCTCGCCAACGCGGATTGGCGGTTGGCTGGCGTCCTGGGCTTGCAGGCGTTTGAATTCGGCGTCGCCCTCTCTGGAGAATGTATTGCGTCCTTGGGGTGCGGCGGGCGCTGACTTATCTGTGTCTGGCGACAACAGTTTTTTGACCGCGTCGCGGGTATTGCTGTGCAAACGCACCCCATAGAGACGCGCGGTATAGGCGCCCTCTGCCACTTGGCGTGGATTGGAGTGCGAACTGACGGGCGCGCCATCCACCAACTTCAGAAACCCGCCGGAATCGCCGTTGTAATAGCCCAGCATGCCGAGTTTTCCGGTCAGCAGCGCCGCCTGTTTTGCGGTGGCAGGAGCGTCGCCGTTGCGTTGAGCCTGACGACCCACTTGATCCGCGACAGTGCCGCCTTTGGCCGCAGGAGGGGTGAAGAAATCGTCACCCACGATCAAGAGAGGTGGTTGCCGGAAAAACAACTGCGTGTCCGGTCGACTACCGGGTTTGGCAATGATGACACTGATGGTTGAACCCAGTGACCTCAGCACGCCGGGATCACCTTGCTGAAGCTTGAGCAAGGCTGCGGTTATTGCATCGGTCACGCGCTGCGACTTGTCAGGCCCCATACTGATATCGCGAGCCATATTAAACTCGATGCCCTGAATAACGGCGCTTCCAAATTGCTTGTATTTCCCCAGTTTATCGATAACCAGATGAGCCCGCTTTTGTTCCATTCGCTCAAACGCATAGGGGTAATCAACCGGTGCGCGCGCCTCATTGATTGCACCGGTCAACTGCTGCTCCAGTTCAATCATACGAGGCAAAAGCGCGCTGCCAGGATGATGGTGCATAAAACGCCTTACGGCGCCTACCGCATCTATCGCTTTATGAAACTGCGACATCCCCTGGGTGCCATGCACGTGTTTCAACTCATAGGAAACCCTGTTGTAGTCGGTCATCTCGGCAGAGGATGGCCCTGCTCCTTGTACCGTCAGACTTTCCGCCGTTGGCACACGTGAAACATTGATGATGTTGAGAGTATCCAGCCCACTGAGGGGAGCGTTGTACATGTATTTTATATCGTTTGACGCACCAGAAAAGGCAGGCAGGCGATCACGATCAAATACACTTATTTTGTATGCAGGCGCTCCATTACTCTCATATTTCGTTTTCAAAAAATCTTTCAGCTTGGGGTGTGTGAATATTGTGTTCAGTCCTTTTTTAAAGCGCTTTTTGGAAGAAAACGTTGTAAAACCAAAGTTCGGGTCAGAGAAATAGTAGGTACGCTGTCCTTGGGGGTCGACAATGACACCTGCTGTCGCACGGTGCCTGCCAGTGCTGATCAAGAGTGTCTTGGTGGTGGGCGAATCGATCAGTTCCGAAGCGATGGCGGCAGGAGGCACCAACTTCATGGTCTTCGGATCATGCGCGTCACGGGGACCTTTAACGCTCGCGTGTACTTGAGCCAGTTTCTGGAAAAACGCCTGGGACTCAGGCGCATCCGGATTCGCAAGCGCCTGATAGATGTTACCCAGAAAGATATGCTCTTTCCCCTCGGCTACCGCCAGCGACATTAAGTGCGAGATCCCTGAACATTCCCCTGTGGAAAACATGTTGATGACCCGCAGATAGAAGCCCTGGGGCATCGGCGTTACTTTTACGCCATCACCCGTCATTATTTCCGTGAACAGATTGACGTATTTAAGTGCTTCGTTAACCAGGCGCTTTTCAATCAGATACTTCAGAGCCCCTATCTGCTCCGGACTGATCGACGGGTCCAGGCTCAGCCGCATAAGCTGAATATTGCTCATGTCCTTGAAATAACCCGGCAACACGACAGCAGAAGGATTGTTGTAGCCGTTCATGAACGAGTCATAGTCGAGCCCCGACTTGGCCTGGCTGACCCTGCTGATAAAATGCGCAGGCACGGCGTCGTCCGGTATAAAAACAGGGGGAGCAGCGGACGGCACGTCGGCAGTATTGGGAAGCTGCCTGCGCGTACGCGTATGAGTGGCATCACCCGCGTGATCACTGGGGGAAACAAGGGGAATGTGCTGCGAGCCGGTTATCGAGGAGAGTAGGTGCATAAGTGTCCCAACTATAGATAAAGAACCTTGCCCTCCCTGCAACATGAGTCCATGGCCTGAACATACAAAATGGCAAAGGGTCTCAATGTAAGGACTATCTGAATAATGCTATCCACAAAACACCAAATAAGTTCCCAGTGAATTTGTTATCAAGCATTGCGCTTGTAAGTATGAAGCAGAAGGTAATGACGTTGGATAAGAACAACGGGAAACCGGCTGGCCGGCTCCCTGTTCAGATACCTACAACTTGGCGATGGACACTTCGGTGGACTTCACAAAGGCAATCACTTCACTGCCCACTTTCAATTCCAAGTCTCGCACCGAGCGCGTGGTAATGACCGAAGTCACGATCCCGGACGCGGTTTGCACGTCGATTTCGGACACCACCTCCCCCAGCAGGATTTCCTTGATTACGCCCTTGAACTGGTTGCGCACGTTGATCGCTTTGATGGTCATGTCGGCTTTCCTTTTGGCTGTTGGGTCAATCCGCACGAATGCGCAGGCCCTCAAAATGCGCTAACGCAGAAGACATTAAAAGGAATATATAACTCTTTATTTATTCGAATAAGTTATTTAAGCACTGTTTGCCTGCCAACAGTGGATCAACACTCTGCCCTGTTCCATTACAGCACCTACCGCGTAAAACCCCGCAAATGCGCCTCCAGGCGAGCTGGCACAGAGACTGCATATTCCTATAAAGCATGATGGAGCATGCCGATTCAGTTTTCTGAATATAAGGAAAACCTTCTCTCAACGCCTTGTTCGCTTATGTAGCCCGGAGCTGTTCCATGACCCCCTTCACCACACGTTTACTCGGCGCGTGCGCCCTCGTCCTGTGCCTTCACCCACAAGCATTTGCCGCAGAAACCGACCCCGCACAAGTCAACCTGGATTACGCCTACTACTCGCCGGTGAGCCTGGTGCTCAAGCACTTCGGCTGGCTGGAGCAGGCACTGCCGCAGAGCAAAGTCGGCTGGGTGCTGAGCCAGGGCAGCAACCGCTCGCTGGAGTACCTCAATAGCGGTGGCGTGGACTTCGCCTCGTCGGCCAGCCTGTCAGCGGTGTTGAGCCGCGCCAATGGCAGCCCGATCAAATCGGTGTACGTCTACAGCCGCGCCGAATGGACCGCGCTGGTGGTGCGCAAGGACTCGCCACTCAAGAGCGTTACCGACCTCAAGGGCAAGAAAATCGCCGCCACCAAGGGCACCGATCCGTACCTGTTCACCCTGCGCAGCCTGCAAAAAGCCGGGCTGAAAAAAGACGACGTGGAACTGGTGCACCTGCAACACCCGGACGGCCGCACCGCGCTGGAAAAAGGCGACGTGGACGCCTGGGCCGGTCTGGATCCGCACATGGCCGCCAGTGAAATCCAGGCCGGTTCGCGCCTGCTCTACCGCAACAAGGATTTCAACAGCTACGGCGTGGTCAGCGTCACCGAGAAGTTCGCCAAGGAACACCCGCAGACCATCACCAACGTTCTTGGCGCCTACGAAAAGGCCCGCGATTGGGCGGTGAAGCACCCGGATGAATTCGCCAAGCTGCTGGCTGACGAGTCCGGCCTGCCATTGGAAGTGGCCAAGCTGCAACTCTCGCGCACCGACTTGAGCACGCCGTTCCTCAGCAGCAAGGATGTGGTGGCGTCCAAGGCGGCCGCACCGATCCTGGTGTCTGAAGAGCTGGTGCGCAAAGGCGTGAATGTAGATCAGGTGATCGACCAGTTGATCGATACCTCGTTCGGCCATTGAGGAGCGCGTGATGAACAGCAAGACCCACGTACTGCCCGTGACGGCGCCGGTGCTGATCACCCGCAGCGCCTGGCCCCGACGGCTCAAGGGCCTGGTGTTGCCGGTGTTGATTCTGTTGGTGCTCGAAGCGGTGGTACGGCTGGGCTGGCTGCCGTCCTACCAGATGCCGGCCCCCAGCGAGATTGCCGTGACGCTCGCCGATCTCGCCGAAGGCGCGCTGTGGAAGCACATCAGTGCCAGCCTGTTGCGGGTGCTGCTCGGCTTTGTCATCGGCGCCAGCCTGGCCCTGGTCTTCGCGGCCTGGGTCGGCCTGAGCCGCGAAGCCGAGGCCTATCTGGAGCCGACGTTCGCCGGGCTGCGCTCGATCCCGAGCCTGGCCTGGGTACCGTTGTTGCTGCTGTGGCTGGGTATCGATGAAACCTCGAAGGTGGTGCTGATCGCGATTGGCGCCTTCTTCCCGGTGTACCTCAACGGCGTGTCGGCGATACGCGATATCGACCGCAAGTTGGTGGAGGTCGGGCAAATGTATGGTTTCCGTCGGCGGCGCCTGGTGCGGCGCATTCTGTTGCCCGCCGCCCTGCCCGGCCTGTTTACCGGCTTGCGCAGCGGCTTGAGCCTGGCGTGGATGTTTCTGGTGGCTGCCGAGCTGATCGCGGCCACCAAGGGGCTGGGGTATTTGCTCAGCGATGGGCGAGAAACCTCACGGCCGGACATCGTACTGGCGGCCATTATCGTGCTGGCGTTGCTCGGCAAGATCAGCGATGGGTTGCTCGCAGCGCTGGAAAAGCGCTGCCTGGCCTGGCGTGACACCTTCAACGGCCAAGGAGCAGACCAATGAGCAACCAGCCTTTGTTGACGATCCACGTTCAACGCAAAAGCTTCGCCAGCACCACCGTGCTCAAGGAAGTGCGCCTGGCTTTGCAACCTCGGGAGGCCGTCAGCCTGCTGGGTCCCAGCGGCTGTGGCAAGAGCACGCTGCTGCGGATCATCGCCGGCCTGGAAACGGATTATCAGGGCGAACTCAACAGCAAAGGCGCAGACGTAGCCTTTGTGTTCCAGGAACCCCGGCTGATGCCCTGGCTTACGGTGGAACAGAACATCGGCTTCATCGATGACGACCACTATGACAAGGCCTGGGTCACGCAATTGATCGAGGAAGTCGGCCTCACGGGGTTCGCCCATGCACTGCCCAAAGCGTTGTCCGGCGGCATGGCGCAACGGGTGGCCATCGCTCGTGGCCTGTATTCCAGGCCCCAGGTGTTGCTGCTGGATGAGCCGTTCAGCGCGGTGGATGCCTTCACCCGCATGAAACTGCAGGACCTGCTACTGCAACTGGCTGCGCACCACGCCATCGCGTTGTTGCTGGTCACCCACGACGTGGACGAGGCGCTGTACCTGAGTGATCGGGTGCTGGTAATGGACAACCGGCCGAGCAGCATTCGCCAGGAACTGGCGGTGGACCTGCCGCACCCGCGTGACCGGCGTGATCCGTTGCTGGCCAGCCTCAAGGCGCTGTCCTTGACTGAGCTGCAACGCGCCCATGTGATCTGACCTTGGCATTCTGGCCTGCCGCAGCGGCCTTGTTGGGGCTGCTGCGCAGCCCGGCGCGGGCGGTGCGACGATTCGACAAGCCCGCTCACTACAAAAAACCGGCAAATCCATCTGATGCAACACACAGCCACTGTGGTGAGCAGGCTTGTCCTGCGCTGGGTGGCGAAGCCGCCCCAAAACCAGGCGCCGCATTCTTCCTGAAACAACGCGGTGGTTTTAGTGGGGCTGCTATGCAGCCCGGCGCGGGCGGTGCGACGGTTCGACAAGTAATGCAGGGCCAGGATCAGGCGAACGATTGGCGCGGTGTGAGGGTGACCCAATAGCGCGTGCGAGCGTGCAGTTCCAGGTCCAGCGTCTGGACCAGCAGGTCGAGGATTCGGTCTGTGTTTTCCAGACGGAAACTGCCCGTGACCCGCAGCGTTTCCAGGCTCGGGTCCCAGCGCAATACGCCCGGGCGATAGCGTTCCAGCTCGCGCAGAAAATCGCCCAGCGCCTGGTTTTGCGCGGTCAGCACGCCTTCGCGCCAGTCGAGTTGCAGCACATCGAACGGCATCCTTGCACCAACCCCGTCGGCCTTGAGCAACGCTTGCTGGCCACTCTGCAGCAGCGACAACTGCCCCTTGAGATCACGCACTTGCACCGAGCCCTTGAACACCGACATCCGGCACCCGGCCTCCAGCTGGCGCACACACACTTCGGCCTGGCCGACGCGCAACTCTCCATAGCGCGTCTGAATGCTCATCGCCGTCGCCTCCGGCACGCTCAACGCCAGTTCACCTTCCACCAGGCTGATGCGCCGCTGCGCGAGGTCCACGTCCACTGCCGTCGCAGTATTGAGTTGCAAGCTGCCGCCGTCCGCCAATGGCAAGCGTTTGCGCTCGCCGGTTGCGGTGTGCAGGTCGGCCCGCCAGGCTTCGATGGGCAGCTGTCGGCTGATCAGCCAGGCGGTCGGCACCAGCGCAGCCATGCCCAGGGCGCGCTTGAGCAACGCCCGCCGCCCCGGTTGCGGGCGATCAAGGCTGGCCATCGCCAGGGCCTGGGGCAAATCGTTGAAACGCTGGCGCAGGGACTGGGCATTCTGCCAAGTCTGTTCATGCTGGGGATGGCTGTCGCGCCACTGCTGCAAGTTGGCGTGATCACGCTCGGTGGCCGCACCGGACTCCAACAGTGCCAGCCATTGCGCGGCAGCGCGGGCGACATCGCGGTTCACAGGTCCACCAGCAGGCAGTGTTCGTAAGCCTGGGCCATATAGCGTTTTACCGTACGTTCGGACACCCCAAGCCGCTCGGCAATCTCGCGGTACCCCAACCCCTCCAGCTGGCTCCACAGAAACGCGCGACGCACCAGCGCCGGCAAACCGTCGAGCAATTCATCCAGGGCGTGCAGGGTTTCCAGGACCAGCCAGCGCTGTTCGGGAGATGGCACGCAGGCATCGGGCAGGTTCGCCAGGGCCTTCAGGTAGGCCTGCTCCAAGCTGCGCCGCTGGTGGAAGTTGATCAGCAGGCGCTTGCCCACCGTGACCAGATACGCACGAGGTTCCTGCAAGTGCGCAATCGGCTGCGCGCTGGCCAATACCCGCACAAAGGTGTCCTGGCTCAGGTCTGCCGCATCCCAGGCGTTGCCCAGGCGCCGCCGCAGCCAGCTTTCCAGCCAGCTGCGGTGGTCGCGATACAGATTCGTCAGGGTGAGTTCGGGGGCCTGCGTAGGCGCAACAGCATCATTCATGGCAACCAACCTGCGCGGCGCGACTGAGTCTCAAATGAGATTGAATTCTATTTAATATCGCCGCAACACACCACGATCTTTTGAACATTGCGTTTAAACGGATATCTCCGCATCGAACACTTGGCCACGCCCTACCACGCTGGCAGGCGCCATCACTGCTCCAGGCGCCAACACGCCATTGGCGCCGACCCGGCACTGATCGCCGAGCAACGCGCCAAACTTGTCGCACCCGGTACGCTGCAAGTGCCCGTTGACGCGTACCAATATTTCCTTGTCCGAACGCTCGTTGCGGTAGTTGGCGACGATGCTGCCGGCTTCCAGGTTGATCCCATGGCCCAGCACCGAATCGCCAACGAAATTGAAATGCGCCAGCTTGCTGCCGCTGAACACGAATGAAGTTTTCAACTCCGCTCCGGGACCGATAATGCAGCGCTCGTCCAGCCAGCAGCCACCCCGCAACAAGGTGCCGCTGGCGATAAAGCAGTGGGCGCCAATGATCAACGGCGGCTTGAGCAAAGCGCCCTGCTCCACCTTAGCGGTACGGTGAACGGCAATTTCATCGTGGATGACGTATTCGTCAGCGGGTAGCCGCGCGAGCATTTGACGAACGATCACCGGCGCCTGGGTGACCAGTGCCCAAGGTGTCAGGTCTGCCCAGGGTGCCAGTGGCGACTGGGAAAAGTCGGCGATGTAATCGGTGAGCCGGATCAACGTAAAACCCTCTAACAGTCAGACAAGCTCGGAAACCTAACACCCCACCCACTGACCGTCGAGCGGCGTCGCCTGACGTGCCCATGGGCCGTGACAAACGGAACTTTACAATTTGTCTTTATATGGATATTTTATCCAAACAAAGGCTGCAGGGCTCCCCTGCCCGGGTACATTTCCAGAGGTCCGTCTTATGCAACTGTCCACTTATCACGACGTCGTCGCCGCCGCTCAACGCCTGGAAGGCTTTGCCCATCGCACCCCGGTTTTCACCTCTCGCACCCTGGATGCCGAGACCGGCGCCCAGGTATTCATCAAGTGCGAGAACCTGCAACGCACCGGCTCGTTCAAATTTCGCGGTGCGTTCAATGCCCTGTCGCGTTTTGACGAACAGCAGCGCAAGGCCGGGGTGGTAGCGTTTTCTTCCGGCAACCATGCCCAAGGCATTGCCCTGGCGGCGCGCTTGCTGCAAATGCCGGCGACCATCGTGATGCCTACCGATGCGCCAGCGGCCAAGGTCGCGGCCACCCGGGAATACGGCGCCAGCGTGGTGTTCTACGACCGCATCACGGAGGACCGCGAGCAGATCGGCCGCACCCTGGCGCAAGAGCACGGCATGACGCTGATTCCGTCCTACGACCACCCTGACGTCCTCGCCGGCCAAGGCACCGCCGCCAAGGAGCTGCTGGAATTCACCGGCCCGCTGGACGCGTTGTTCGTTGGCCTGGGCGGCGGTGGCATGCTCTCGGGCACGGCATTGTCGACCCGTGCCCTGGCACCGGACTGTCAACTGTTCGGCGTCGAACCCGAGGCCGGCAACGACGGTCAGCGCTCGTTTCGCAGCGGCAGCATCGTGCATATCGACACCCCGGCAACCATCGCCGACGGCGCGCAGACCCAGCACCTGGGCAACCACACCTTCCCGATCATTCGTGACCAGGTGAACGACATACTCACGGTGTCCGACGCACAACTGGTGGACGGCATGCGCTTCTTCATGCAGCGCATGAAGATGGTGGTGGAGCCCACCGGCTGCCTGGGCCTGGCCGCGCTGCGTAACGCCAACGGCCAGTTCAAGGGCCAGCGCGTGGGCATCATCGTGACCGGCGGAAACGTCGATATCGAGAAATACGCGAGCCTGCTACAGGGCTGACCCGCGCGCCACACACACTTTAATCACGGTCGAAAAGCGCCCGCCGAGGCGCTGACGGCGACGCTTTGCCTGCTGAAAACTGCCGCCGATAAAAACGCCCAGGCCTGACCCGGGCTTCAACAACAAGAGGTGCTTATGAAAAATCGTTACCTGGCCAGGGCCATCGTGATCGCGATCTGCCTGGGTGTGCTGACCGGAGCCGTGCTGCACGCCCAACTCGACGCCGACAGTACCAAGGCCATTGCCGGCTACTTCAACCTGGTCACGGATGTATTCCTGCGCCTGATCAAAATGGTGATCGCGCCGTTGGTGCTGGCCACGCTGATCAGCGGTGTGGCCAGCATGGCTGACAGCGGCGCCATTGGCCGTGTGGGGCTAAAAGCGATGAGTTGGTTTTTGCTGGCCTCGGTGGTGTCGTTGCTGATCGGACTGCTGCTGGCCAATCTGTTCCAGCCCGGTGTGGGGCTGGGCCTGAATACCCCCACCGGCGGCGCCACTGGCTTGAACACCGCCAGCTTCAACCTGTCGGGGTTCTTGTCCCACGTGTTCCCGCGCAGCATCGTCGAGGCCATGGGCAATAACGAAGTGCTGCAGATTGTGGTGTTCTCGCTGTTCTTCGGCGCGGGGCTGGCCTTTGTCAAAGGTCGTGGAAGCTCGGTCATCCTGGACGTATTGGAAGAACTGACCCAGGTGATGTTCCGTATCACCGAATACGTGATGCTGGTGGCACCGATCGCGGTGTTTGCCGCCATTGCCGCCACCATCAGCCTGTACGGGCTGGGCATGCTGGTGAGCTTCGGCAAATTGATCGCGCAGTTCTACCTGGGTCTGGCGCTGCTGTGGCTGGTGATTGGCGGCGCGGGTTACCTGGCGCTGGGCGCACGCTTCAAACATCTGCTGCACCTGCTGCGCAGCCCGGTGTTGCTGGCGTTCTCCACGGCCAGCAGCGAGGCGGCCTACCCCAAGACCATCGCCGCCCTCGACCGCTTTGGCGCGCCCAAGCGAGTGACCAGTTTCGTGCTGCCCCTGGGTTACTCGTTCAACCTGGACGGCTCGATGATGTACCAGGCGTTTATCGTGATGTTCATTGCCCAGGCCTATGGCATCGACATGGGTTTCGGCCATCAGGTGATGGTGCTGCTGACCCTGCTGGTGATCAGCAAAGGCACCGCCGGCGTGGCCCGTGGCTCGCTGGTGGTACTGGCGGCCGGCCTGCCGATGGTGGGCCTGCCGGAGGCCGGTTTGCTGCTGATACTGGCGGTGGACCCGATTCTCGATATGGGCCGCACCGCCACCAACGTGTTCGGCTGCGGCGTGGCCACGGCGGTCATCGGCAGTACCACGCCGGACGAACAACCCCAACCGGATCCCCTTCCCTCTCTTGATGTGAGAACGCTATGACTTTGCATCACACCCCGAATGCCTCGCCACCTGCCGGCCATTACTCCCAAGCCGCCAGCCACAACGGCACGCTGCATATCTCCGGTCAATTGCCGGTGAGCCCGGATGGGCGCCATAACCTGTCGGCCTCGTTTGCCGAACAGGCCCGGGTCGCGCTGGATAATCTGCTGGCGATCCTGCACGCCGCCGGCGGCACGCCCCAGGACCTGGTGAAAGTCACGGTGTATGTGGCCGGGGTCCGCCACTGGCCGGAATTCGACCGGGTATACGCCGCAGCACTGGGCGAACATCGACCGGCACGGGCGGTGGTGCCGGTGCCGGAGCTGCATCATGGTTATCTGGTAGAGATTGAAGCGGTGGCGCGCTATTTGGCGTAGGTGTAGACCGCCGCGCGCGACACGCCCAGGTGCGACGCCACGGTCTCCATGGCCCGGCGCACGTCCATGCAACCCGAGTCTTTCAACTCTTGCATGAGCAACCGCCGATCCGCCGCCTTGAGCGCGCGCGGGGTGGTGGCCAGGCGCGCGGCGAACTGGTCGATGCGGGCGCGGATGGCGTCGGCACCGGACGGGTCGAGAGACTCGCCGGGCCTGTCGCCACTGATCGAGCCGAACTGTTCGAGCATGCCCTGCAAGCCCCGGAACAACGAGAGGTCGACGTTCATGCACAAGGCCGCCACGTACTGGCCGCTGGCGTCCTTGATGCCGATGGACGTGCTTTTGACCTGGCGGCCATCGCTGAACTGGTTCTGGTAGTTGGCGATGACTTGCGGGTACTCGGGGTCGGCGATGCGCGCCAGGCCCAGCTCGGTGGCCGGGTCACCCGGCGCACGGCCCGAGAGGTTGTTATGGATGGCCAGGATCGCGTGCTGCGGGTCGCGCAAATCATGCAGCACCACTTCGCAGAACGGGCTGAAGGTTTGGCTCAAACCTTCGGCAATCTGTTCGAGCTGGCTGATCAGGGTGATTTCTTCAACGGAGGTCTTTTTCATGCAAGACAACATATCCAGTCCTGGACAGGCCGTCAATTTCAGCCCTGTCCCTCATCGTGGAGCTTCAACCATGGACACCCCTGCCGCACTGATTGATACCGCCAAAATGCAGCGCAATATCCAGCGCATGCAGCAACGCGCCGACAGCCTCGGCGTGCAATTGCGCCCCCACGTCAAAACCCATAAATGCGCCCAGGTGGTGACCGCGCAAATGGCGGCGGGTGCGCAAGGCATCACCGTGTCGACGCTCAAGGAGGCCGAATACTTCTTCGCGCAGGGCATCCACGACATTCTCTACGCGGTGGCCATGGCCCCGCACAAACTGCCCCAGGCGCTGGCCTTGCGGCGCCAGGGTTGCGCCTTGACGCTGATTACCGACAGCCTTGCCGGCGCCCAGGCGATTGTCGAATTCGGCCGGCAGCACAGCGAGACCTTCGCCGTGATGATCGAGATCGACTGCGACGGCCATCGCTCCGGGGTCAAGCCGCAGGACCCGGCCTTGCTGGAGATCGCCCGCGTGCTCGGCGACAGCCTTGTCGGCGTGCTGACCCATGCCGGAGAGAGTTATGGCCTGGACACACCTGATGCGCTGCAGGCCATCGCCGAACAGGAGCGCGCGCGTTGCGTCGAAGCGGCGGAATGCATCCGCACGGCGGGCATGTCCTGCGCCCAAGTGAGTGTCGGTTCCACCCCCACCGCGCTGTCGGCGGTGAACCTGGATGGCGTGACCGAACTGCGCGCCGGGGTCTATGCATTTTTTGATCTGGTGATGCACAACATCGGCATCTGCCGCACCGACGAGCTGGCCCTGAGCGTGCTGACCACGGTGATCGGCCATCAGCCGGAAAAAGGCTGGATCATCACCGATGCCGGCTGGATGGCGATGAGCCGCGACCGCGGTACCCAATCCCAGAAACAGGATTTTGGCTATGGGCAGGTCTGCGATGAGCACGGCGTGCCTATCGAGGGGTTGCTGTTGAGCAGCGCCAACCAGGAACACGGTGTGGCAAGGTTCCAGGACCGTGAGGTGGAGGTGGTGGCACAGTTTGCGTTGGGTACACGTCTGCGAATCCTGCCCAACCATGCGTGTGCCACAGGGGCGCAGTTCGGCGCCTATAACGCGCTATTGGAACAGGGTGACGTGCAGGTGTGGGAACGCTTGCGCGGTTGGTAACGGCGGTGGCCTTGTTGGGGCTGCTGCGCAGCCCGGCGCGGCGGAGCGACGATTCGACAAGCCCGCTCACCACAACAAGTTCTCGGCTGAGAGGAGATGCCAGCCTGAAATACTCAGTGTGGTGAGCAGGCTTGTCCTGCGTCGCTCACCACAACACAACAAGCTCGGCTGGGAAGAGATGCCAGCCTGAAATGCTCATTGTGGTGAGCAGGCTTGTCCTGCGCCGGGGCGCGAAGCGGCCCTGAAACCTGCTGGCCGGGGTTGTATTGGGAAACGCGGTGCTCTTGCTGGGGCTGCTGCGCAGCCCGGCGCGGGACAAGCCCGCTCACCACAACAAGCCCGCTCACTACAAGGTCAGTGGGCATCCTGCAGGATCAGGTCGGCGCCCTTCTCCGCCACCATCAGCACCGCCGCGTGGGTGTTGCCCGAGGTCACGTTGGGGAAGATCGACGCGTCGACGATGCGCAGCCCTTGCAGCCCGTGAACTTTCAGACGCTTGTCCACCACCGATACCTGCGGGTCCGAGCCCATGGCGCAGGAGCCGCACAGGTGGTAGATCGAGCCGCTGTTTTCACGGAAGTATTGCAGCATCTCTTCATCGGTCTGCACCGCCGTGCCCGGCAACACTTCGGCCACGGTAATGCCTTTGAGCGCCGGTGCCTGCATGATCTTGCGCATCAACCGGCTGCCCTGGATCACCTCGTCGATGTCCTTCTGGGTGCTCAGGTAG
This sequence comes from Pseudomonas sp. SDO524_S393, assembly GCF_054071875.1. Classification (NCBI taxonomy): domain Bacteria; kingdom Pseudomonadati; phylum Pseudomonadota; class Gammaproteobacteria; order Pseudomonadales; family Pseudomonadaceae; genus Pseudomonas; species Pseudomonas sp. SDO524_S393. Next base: position 23,323 of record NZ_JBSVVZ010000038.1, read on the forward strand.
TTGGGGTCGATCAGTGCCGCATCACGCGGGTTTTTCGAGGCAATGCGCACGGTGCCACGGCTGGTGGGCCGGCACGGGTTGAAGCACAGCAGGAAGCCGGAATACGGCTCGGGCTTGAGGCTGGCCTTGTTGTTTTTGGGGATCTGGTACGACAGCGGGTTGAAGTACAACTGCAGGTTGGGGTTCTGCTGTGCATCATTGCCACGGAAGAAGCCACCGGCCTGGTTGACGCTCATCGCCAGCGCGCCCTTGCGGGTGAACAGGTATTTGAGGCCGAGCTTGAACTGCCCGAACAGCGAGCTGAGCTGATCGTTCAGGGTCGGGATATTGGCTTTGTAGTAATAACTGGCGCACAGGTGGTCTTGCAGGTTTTCACCCACCGCCGGCAAGTGCAGCACCTGCGGAATGTTGTGCTCGGCCAGCAATTGCCGGTCACCCACGCCGGACAGTTGCAGGATCTTCGGCGTGTCCACCGCGCCCGTGCAGAGGATCACTTCCTTGCGCGCGGTGAAGGTCCGGGCAACGCCATGCTGGGTCACGGTGATGCCGGTGGCGCGCTTGTGTTCGTCGAACAGCACGCGGTCGACCAGTGCATGCAGCTCCACGGTCAGGTTCGGCCGGCCCAGCGCCGGATGCAGATGGGCGAAGCTGCTGGAGCAGCGTTCGCCGTTGCGGGTGTTGACGTCATACAGTCCGGCGCCCTCGAACTTCGGGCCGTTGAAGTCGTCGCTGTGGGCATAGCCCAACTGCTCGCAGCCCTTGAGGAACACGTCGCAGATCGGGTGGGTCTGGCCCTTCATCGGTGTGATGCTGATGGGGCCGCTGCCGCCGTGGTACTCGGTGTCGCCCAGGGGATGGTTTTCCAGCTTGCGGAAGTACGGCAGCACGTCCTTGAAACCCCAACCGTCGTTGCCGTTGGCGGCCCAGTCATCGAAGTCATGGGCCTGGCCGCGTACGTAGATCATGGCGTTGATCGAGCCCGAACCGCCCTGCACCTTGCCCCGTGGGGCGTAGATGGCGCGGTCGGCCAGCTGCTTTTGCGGCTGGCTGTAGTACATCCAGTTGAAGGTCGGGTTGTAATACATCTTGGCGAAGCCGACCGGGATCTTGAACCACCAGGAACTGTCCTTGCCGCCGGCTTCCAGCAACAACACGGAGTGCTCGCCCGAGGCGGACAATCGGTTGGCCAGGACGCAGCCCGCGGCGCCAGCGCCGGCGATGATGTAGTCATATGTCATTCACGGTTACCGCATCAGTCGTTTTTTTTAGCCCTTGGCGGGCGAAGTGTCTTTTACGTCGGCCGGGGTCGGCGCCATTTGCAGGTGCAGGCGCGTGCCGCTATACGGCGTGTGCTTGCGCACCACGTCCATGTTCAGCTCGACCCCCAGGCCCGGCTCGGTGGACGGGATGATGTAACCGTCCTCCCATTGCAGCGGCTTGGTCAGCACCTCGGCATGGAAGCCGCCCCAGGTACCGATGCTTTCCTGGATCAGGAAGTTCGGCGTGCAGGTCGCCAGCTGGAAGCTGGCCGCCGCGCCAATCGGGCCGTTGTACAAATGTGGCGCGATCTGCGCGTAGTAGGCCTCGGCCATGCTGGCGATCTTCTTGGCTTCCAGCAGCCCGCCGCAGCGTGCCACGTTCATTTGCAGGATCGACGCACCGCCGGCCTGCAACAGCTTGAAGAACTCGTACTTGGTGGTCAGGCGCTCACCGGTGGCAATCGGGATGCTGGTCTTGGCCGCGACCTGGGCCATGGCGTCTTCCTGACCCGGTGGCACTGGCTCTTCGAACCACAGCGGGTCGTATTTTTCCAGTCGCTTGGCCAGGCGGATCGCCGACGAAGGCACCATTTGCCCGTGGGTGCCGAACAGCAGGTCGCACTTGTCACCCACCGCTTCGCGGATCTTGCGGCAGAAGGTTTCACAGCGCTCCAGCACTTCCAGGGAAATCTGGTGACCGGAGTACGCGGTGTACGGGCCGGCCGGGTCGAACTTCACGGCGGTGAAGCCCTTGTTCATGTTCTCGATGGCGCACTCGGCCGCCAGGTCCGGGTCGTCGTAGTCGTACTCGCCCTGGCTGTTGACCGGATACAGGTAGGTGTAGGAACGCAGGCGCTCGTTGACCTTGCCGCCGAGCAATTCGTAGACCGGCTTGTTCGCGGCCTTGCCGATGATGTCCCAGCAGGCCATTTCCAGGCCGCTGACCACGCCCATCATGGTCAGGTCCGGACGCTGGGTGAAACCGCTGGAGTACGCCTGGCGGAAGAAACGCTCGATATGGTGCGGGTCCTGGTCGAGCAGGTAGCGTTCGAACACATCTTCGATAATCGGCAGCATGGCCTTGGGGCCGAAGGTGGCGGCGTAGATTTCGCCCACGCCTTCGATACCGCAGTCGGTCTTGAGCTTGACGAACAGCCAGTACATACCGCCGACGTGGGGTGGCGGGACGGCGACGATATGGGTTTCAAGGGCGACGATTTTCATCTCAGGCACCTGTCGGGTTGAATTTTTTACGGTTGATTCGGGCGCGCAGGGTCAGGGCCGCGAGGGTGCCCAGCACGCCGATAAAGGCGATGTAGCCGAAATACAGGTTGTAACCGGCCTTGCCCGGGTAGGCATCGGTCAGGTAGCCGTTGATCAGCGGGATAAAGGTGTCGGGCAAGTACCCCACCACCGAGACGATGCCGATCGCCAGGCCGGTGATACGCAGCGGGATGTCGCAGCTGTCGAGGATCGCCCAGTACAGGCCGCGAATCGCGTAGGTCATCAGGCCGATGAAGATCACGGTGCCGATCAGCAGCCCCAGGCTGTTGAACGCCGGGAACACGATCAGCCCGACCATCGCCAACGTCACCAGGGCCAGCGCGACGATCAGCACCGAGATGTTCGAGAACTTGTCCCCCAGCCAGCCGCCGCCGATACCGCCGATGGGGCGCATCCACAGTTTGATGGTGGTGATGGTGCCGGCCATCACGGCGGTCATGCCGCTGCCTTGCAGGTAGTCGGAGAAGCTGTAGGTGGCCCAGAACATGTGGTAGCCGCAGAACACGATGGCGGTCACCAGCCACAGCTCGGGGATTTTCACCAGGGTGGTCAGGTCGGCGATCAGGTTGAATTTGCCCTTCTCCACGGCGGCCGTCTCGGCCATGGATTTCGGATCCTTGAGCAGCACCAGCACGCAACCGATGGCGATGCACACGAAGGAATACAGATAGACCACGTGCTTGAAGCCTTCGGCTGCCGATTCGCTGCGGGTTTCGGTGGCATAGGCGAACAGGCCCAGGGCCACGGTGGCCAGCAGGGCTTCCACCAGGCCGCGACCGCCATCGAGAATGCCGAAGAAGCGGCCTTGTTCACTCTGGTGAGCGATCATCTTCACGCGCTTGAGCACCGAGGCCCAGAAGGTCAGGCCGGTGGTCAGGCCCCAGCAGCCGAAGATGATCATCAAGCCGGTCATCGACGGTACGCTGGAGTACCACAGGCCCAGGCCGCCGGTGGCCACCAGCGAGAAGAAGATCAAAAAGCGCGGAGGCAAACGGTCAGCCAGCCAGCCGCTGGGCAAGTAGCTGAGCAAAAAGATCGTGCCGAGCATGGAGTACAGGTAGCCCAGCTCGCTGTGGTTGATGTGGAACACCTCAAGCATCGTGGTCTGGTAGACCTGACGCAGGTAGAGGATGGGGTAGATCGCGCCGGCGGCAAGCACCAGCAGCATCAATTGGAAGTAGCGACTGGCTTTGTCGCCGGGTGCCGCGGGCACGGCAACGGAAACCTGGGCAACGGGTGCAGGCTTGGACATCGTGTGGACCTCAGGCACCCGATGTGCGGGTGCCCCGATAATTGTTTTTATTGAAGGTGCAGCGGGTGTTCGTGAATCAGTACTTCATGACCACCAGGCGGGTCTGGGTGAACTCGAGCATCCCGTGCTTACCGTCATCGCCGCCCAGCCCTGAGCGTTTCCAGCCGGCGTGGAAGCCCTGATAAGGGTCCGCCGGGGTGCGATTGACGTACAACTCGCCGGCTTCGATGGCGTTGGCCACTTTCATCGCCGTGCGGTAGTTCTCGGTGTAGAGCACCGACGACAGGCCGAACTGGTGGTCGTTGGCCATGGCCAGGGCGTCGTCGATGTCGCGGTACTTGAGCACCGGCAGCACCGGGCCGAAGATTTCCTCCTGAATGATCTCCATGTCCTGGCGGCAGCCGCTGAGCAAGGTCGGCGGGTAGAAATGCCCCGGCCCCTCGGGCAACACGCCGCCTGTTTCCAGTACAGCACCGGCGGCGACGGCGCGCTCGACCATGGCGTGGATATTCTTCTGCGAGCTGGCATTGACCAGCGGGCCCATCAGGCTTTCGTCCTGGGCGCGGTCGCCGAACTTCACCGCGCTGATCTTGCTTTTGAGCAACGCCAGGAAGCGGTCGTAGACGGCTTCGTGCACGTAGACGCGCTCCACCGCCGTGCACAGCTGGCCACAGTGGGTGGTCTTGGAGGCGACGATGGCACTGGCGGCCTTTTCCAGGTCGGCATCGGCTTCGATGATTGCCGGGGTCTTGCCGCCCAGTTCCAGGGACGGCTTGGCGATGTTGGCCTTGCAGTAATCCAGCACAATGCGCCCGGCATTCACGCTACCGGTGAGGGTAATCAGGCCGACGGCCTTGTGTGTGCAGACACTGGCGGCGGTGCCGTGATCCATGGTCAGGATATTGATCACACCGGCTGGAATCCCGGCCTTGACCACCGCACGGGCAATCTCGAACGCCGACAGCGGCGTGTTGTTGCTCGGGCGCACGACCACCGTGTTGCCGGCGATCAGCGCCGGGGCGATCTTGCGCAGCAAGGTGTAGACCGGGTAGTTGAACGGGATCAGGCAGGCCACGACGCCAATCGGCTCGCGCTGCAGGAACAGGTTTTCGTCCGGGGTATCGCTGGGGATGATCTCGCCTTCGATGCGACGCGCCCATTCGGCGTGGTAACGGGTGATCTGTGCGGCGTAACGGGCTTCGTTGCTGGCGTCGCTGAGGCTTTTGCCCGACTCGCTGGCCAGGGCGCTGCCGATGGCGTCGGCGCCGTTCTCCAGGGCATCGGCAAAGGCCCGCAGGTGTTCGGCGCGTTCAATGCTGGTGAGCTTGCCCCAGGTTTTCTGGGCGATGGCGGCGGCATCCACGGCGGCAATCGCCTCATCGGCCGTGGCGGCGCTGACGTGACCCACCAGGGTTTCGGTGGCCGGGTTGTAGACGGCGATCAGGGCGTCGCTGGCAGGTTCGACAAAATGACCGTTGAAAAAATTGCGCTCGAGTTGCATGTGGTTCGCCCAACGTTGTTGTTATCCGAGTGACATGCAGTTTTGTCATCGGCCAGCCGTTGGACAAACGATTTATTGCGTGGGGTAACGTGCAAAAAACGCAGGTTAGTCAGTTTTGGCCGTTACAGCCCCCGATTGCGCAACCATTGCAGGAAGCCCTTCTTGACCGGCATCGCCGGGGTCTCCTGAGTCAAGGCCTGCGCGGCGTGGATGCGAAAATCCAGCATGTTTCTCATCGCTTCGCTGATGTCATGCCGCGCATCCAGGCACGGTTTCAAGTATTCCTTCTCGATGCGGTACAGGGTGCAGAAGGTCTTGGCGGAAAAATCCGCCAATGCGGCCTGATCCGTGAGAATGCCCGCCTCGCCGATCACCTCTCCCGGCCCCATGCGCCCGGCCTCGAACTTGTGCCCGCCCTTGCTGAGCATCACCGAGACCACGCCCGACTCGATAATGAACAGATGATCGCTGACCTCCCCTGCCGGCAGGATCATCTCGCCGCTGCGGTAGGTGTGCAGGACCATGTTCTGGCTGAAGGTTTCCTTTTCCTCCTGGCGCAAGGTGGAAAAAATCGTCGAACCGTCGAGCAACGCCCGCGCCCGCGACTTGATCGCCGGCGGCGCGCCCTCGGCGGTGGACAACAGGGTCACGCCCGCCGCCTGCAAGTGCCGGAAAGCCAGGTCGTAGAGTTGGTTGCGGACTTCGCGCTTGAGCGGCATGGCGGGCACGAACCCGCTGATTTCATATTCGACGCCACCACTGGCCGAGGTCTTGAACGCCACGCTCGGCGCGGGTTTGGCCAGTAAGGGGCGACACCCCTGCATCGCCCGTTCCAGCGCCTCGATCACCGTTTGCGGGCGCGCATGGGGGCTGACTTGCAGGCTGACCGCCAGACCGAACATGTCGGCCGGGCGCGAAAAGTTGATGATCTTGGCCTTGGCCGCCATGGAGTTGGGAATCACCGCCATGCTGCCCTGGGAGGTTTGCAGGCGCGTGGCGCGCCAGTCGATATCGGTGACGCGCCCTTCGGTGCCGTCGATGGAGATCCAGTCATCGATCTGATACGGCTTGGTGGTGTTGAGCACGATCCCTGAAAACACGTCGCTCAAGGTGCTTTGCAACGCCAGGCCGACGATGATCGCCACCGCGCCGGAGGTGGCGAGCACGCCCTTGACCGGCAGGTCGAGCACATAGGCCATGGCGGCGATGATCGCGATCAGGAAGATCACCGCGCCCATCAGGTCCTGCAACAGGCGCCCGGTGTGGCCCACCCGCTGCATCATCAAGGTGCCGAGCAACACCGTGAGGGTGCGCGCAGCGAACAGCCACCAGCCGATCTGCAAGGCCGTGGCAGCCAGGTGCAAGGCGGTGTGTTCGGCATACGGGGCCATCTGCATGGGGTTCATGCCATCGTTGAACAGCACGGCACTGAACACGCCAAAAATCACCAGGCGTGCCGCCAGCTTCCAGTTGGCGAGATTGGCGGAAATCAGGCGCCATACGGCGATGTCGATCAGGATCAGCGCCAGGGCGCAAAACATCGGGTGATCGGCGATAAATGAGGGCATCCAGGCGTCTCCAGGGCGAATGCCGTGAAGATCGCATGAAATGGGCATGCCGCAAACAAAATGTGGGAGCTTGTTGTGGTGAGCGAGCTTGCCTCGCGCTGGGGCGCGAAGCGGCCCCAACAAAAACCACCGCGTTTTTACAGGAAGAACGCGGTGGCAGGTTTCAGGGCCGCTTCGCAGCCCGGCGCGAGGCAAGCTCGCTCACCACAGTGATCTGTTTTCGTCTGGGCTTGATGCGTTACAGCCCCATCCATGCCCTGACAAAAGCCAGCGATCACCCCTGCATCTGGCCGAATTTGCCGGAGTGGAAGTCCTCGAACGCCTGATGAATCTCCTGCTCGGTATTCATCACGAACGGGCCGTGGCCGACGATGGGCTCGTCGATCGGTTCACCGCTGAGCAGCAGCACCTTGGCATCGTCGTTGGCTTCCAGGGTGAGCTGGCTGCCCTCCCGTTCGAACAGCGCCAATTGCCCTTGACGGGCAACTTCCTCGCCGTTGACCAACACCGTGCCCCGCAGGATCACCAGGGCGGTGTTGCGCCCGGCGTGCAGGTCCAGGGTGACGGACTTGCCGGCGTTGAGGCGCAGGTCCCACACATCGATCGGCGTGAACGTGCGCGCAGGCCCACGGCTACCCGCGAATTCACCGGCAATCAGGCGCAAGTGCCCGGCGTCGTCGGCCAGCGGCAACAGCGGAATGTCGCCGTCGACAATCGTCTGGTAACCGGCGTCGGCCATTTTGTCCCTGGCGGGCAGGTTGACCCACAGTTGCACCATCTCCAGCGCCCCGCCGCTGCGGGCAAAGGCTTCGGAGTGGTACTCCTCGTGAAGAATGCCCTTGGCCGCCGTCATCCATTGCACGTCACCGGGCCCGATCTTGCCGCCCGCGCCGGTGGAGTCACGGTGCTCAACTTCGCCGTCGTAGACGATGGTCACGGTTTCAAACCCCCGATGGGGGTGTTGGCCGACACCGCGACGTTGCGTGGTAGGGCTGAATTCAGCCGGGCCGGCGTGGTCCAGGAGCAAGAATGGGCTGATGTACTTGCCCATCGAGTCGTAGGAAAACAGCGTGCGCACCGGGAAACCGTCGCCGACCCAATGGGCGCGCGGGCTGGTGTAGATGCCGATGAGTTTTTTCATGGTGGTCCTCCAAAGTGAGTACACCATACGGCCCGGGGCACTTGAGCACTAGCCGGCAAAAACGACTCGATTAGTCTCACTGATAGGACAATGCACGCTCAGTTCGCCGGCACCAGGGTAGCCTGACGCTGGCGCAAAAGATGGAAGGATACGAAAGCCGTCACCGCAAAACACGCCTGGATGACGATCATCGGTGTGGCGCTGCCATCGCGCAAATGGCTCAGCAGCAGACCGCTGCAGGTGGCACCGAACATCTGCGAAAAGCCCATCAAACCTGCCCCCAGCCCGGCACGATGGGCATTGGGCATCACCCCGCCGGTGACGGAGCCGGGCAACACCAGGCCACCGCCGAGGGTGACCAGCGCAATCGGAATATCCAGGCCCGGCACCGATAGACCGAACAGCGCGTAGATCACCAGCGCGCTGACCCCGCCGATAATCACCAGCGTCACGCCCATCGCCACAATCCGCTGCGGCCCCAAACGCAGGATATTACGGCGGGTGTAGGTGGAGCCGACGATCAGCATCGAAACCATGGCACCAAAATTGATGCCGTATTCCAGGCTGCTCAGGCCCAGCAGGTTGATGTACACCGCCGACGAACCGGCGATCACCGCGAACATCGCACCGTAGGTACAGGCCAGCGTCACGGCGTAGGCGCGGTACGCGCGGCCCTTGAGCAGGTCCAGGTACTGGCCGCCCAACGTGCGCCAGTGACCGGCCTGGGGGTCGAGATAATGGTTGCTTTCACGAAAGAACAGCAGCGCGAGCAACAGCACCACGCTACCGATGACCAGCGCCAGAAGGATCGGCGCATGCCAGCCGAACAGCTTGATCAGCAGCCCGCCCACCATCGGCGCCACCACGATGGCGTAGAGCATGCCGATCATGGTGAGTGCCAATGCGGGCCCCGCTTCGGCCTTCCAGACATCGCGTACCACCGTGCGCGCCAGCACCAGTGCGGCGCACGCGCCCAAGCCTTGCAATACGCGGGCGGCAATGAATTGAGTGATGTCGTTGACCAGCAGCATCGACAAAGTGGCCAGCACGTACAGCGCCAGGCCGCCGATGAGCACCGGGCGCCGACCGATGCGGTCCGACAGCGGGCCGAACAACAACTGGCCGAGCCCAAACGCCGCGACAAATGCCGACAGCGCCATCAGCGCCGAGCCGGCTGGCGCTGCCAGTGCCTGCTCGATGGCACCGAGGCCGGGAATGATCAATTGCGTCGAGACCTCACCCAGTGCCGTCAGGGCCACCAGTAAAAACAACAGGCTTCGCGAGGGGACCGGGGCGTTTGTCATCGGGTACATCCGGGGGCTGGATTAATTTATATTTCGACCATAATATGCGTAAAAAATTATGTCCATAATTTTTTGCCCAATGGTTATCCCCGGAGCCCGCCATGCACCCTCTTCCCTTGCGTCTTCTCACGCCCCTGGCCCTGTTGATCGTCCTCAATGGCTGTAACAGCAAGGCCGACACCGCCGCTGAAGTGCCCCAGCCGCGCCCGGTCCTCGCCACCAACGTCGAAGCCGCCGGCAACCAGCAAAGTGCCTACACCGGCGTGGTCGCAGCGCGCACCGAAAGCGACCTGGGGTTCCGGGTCGGCGGCAAGGTCATCGAACGCAAGGTCGACCCCGGCCAGCACGTTTCCCGTGGCGACACTCTGCTGGTGCTGGATATCGGCGACTTCGAGCTGGCCTTGCGCTCGGCGAAGAACCGCGTCAATGCCGCCCAGGCACAATTGCGCCAACGCCGTGACGATGAAAACCGCTACCAACGCCTGGCCAGCACCGGCGCCGTATCGCGGCAGATCTTCGACCAGTCGGCCACCAATCTGCGGGTGGCCGAAGCGGAACTGGCCGCTGCGCAATCCGATGCCAGCCAGATCGAAAACCGTCGCACCTACTCGGTGCTCAAGGCCGATGGCGACGGCATCATCACCGACGTGCGCGTGGACCGCGGCCAAGTGGTGGCCGAAGGGCAAATCGTCGCGCGGCTGGCCCACGACGGCGCCCGCGAAGCCATCGTCAACCTGCCGGAAAACCAGCGCGACCAGGCCTCGCAAAAGGCTCTGGCCTTCCCGTTCGGCGCCCCGGACCAGGCGGTGACCGCCACCCTGCGCGAACTGTCCGCCAGCGCCGACCCCGTCACTCGCACCTACCGCGCCCGCTATGTGTTGCACGGCGCCGTCGAGCGTTTTGCCCTCGGTTCCACCATCACCGTGCGCCTGCAAGGCAACGGCCAGGCTCAACAAACCCGGGTGCCTATCGGCGCGTTGCAAGATGCGGGGCAAGGCACCGGTGTGTGGCTGATCGGTGCGGACAACAAGGTCACATTCGCTCCGGTGAACGTTGCCAGCCTCGGCCAGGAAGACGCCTTGCTCGACAGCGGCGTCAGCCCCGGCCAGACCATCGTCGCCCTCGGCGCCCACCTGCTGCACAACGGTGACGCGGTGCGCCTGCTGCCCGCCCAGGCCTTGGCCCTCAACCGCAAACAGGATCACTGAGCATGCGCGGCATCAACCTCTCCGAACTGGCGGTCAAGCACCGCGCCGTCACGCTGTTTCTGATCATTGCGATCCTCGCCGCCGGGGTCTTCTCGTTCGGCAAACTGGGGCGCGCCGAAGACCCGTCGTTTACCGTCAAGGTCATGACCATCACCGCCGCCTGGCCCGGGGCAACCGCTCAGGAGATGCAGGAGCAAGTGGCCGACCGCCTGGAAAAGCGCCTGCAGGAACTGGACTACTACGACCGCGTGGAGACCATCGCCCAGCCGGGCTTTGTGTCGATGCGCATGACCTACAAGGAATCCACGCGCCCCAGCGAGATCCAGGACCTGTTCTACCAGACCCGCAAAAAGCTCAGCGATGAAGCCTCGAAACTGCCCAAGGGCGTGATCGGGCCGTTCTTCAACGACGAGTATTCGGATGTGTACTTCGCGCTGTACGCCCTGGAAGCCGAACACCTGCCCCACCGGCAACAGGTGCAAATGGCCGAAGAACTGCGCCAGGGTCTGCTCAACCTGCCAGGGGTGAAGAAGGTCAACATCCTCGGCGAGCAGGCACAGCGCATCTTCGTCGAGTTCTCGTATGAACGCCTGGCGACCCTGGGCATCAAGCCCGACCAGATCTTTGCCGCCCTCGCCGCGCAGAACGCCGTGGCGCCGTCGGGTTTTGTGGAGACCGCCGGTGCCCGCGCCTACATCCGTATCGACGGCGCCTTCGACAGCCTGGCGCTGATTGAAAACGTACCGCTGGGAGTCAACGGCCGGGTCCTGCGCATCGCCGATGTGGCCAGCGTCAGCCGGGGTTATGAGGACCCGCCCAGCTACCGCATTCGCCACCAGGGCGACCCTGCGCTGATGCTCGGCGTGATCATGGAAAAGCACTGGAACGGCCTTGAACTGGACAAGAGCCTCAAGGCCCAGGAAGCCAAAATCCAAGCGGACCTGCCCCTCGGCGTGAACTTTGCCAAGGTCTCCGACCAGGCGAAGAATATCAGCCTGGCGGTAAACGAATTCATGCTGAAATTCTTCGTCGCCCTGGCCGTGGTGATGGTCATCAGCCTGCTGGCCCTGGGGTTTCGCGTGGGGTTGGTAGTGGCCGCCGCCGTGCCGCTGACCTTGTCGGTGGTGTTCGTGATCATGCTGCTGACCGGGCGTGAATTCGACCGCATCACCCTTGGTGCCTTGATCATTTCCCTGGGCCTGTTGGTGGATGACGCCATCATCGCCATCGAGATGATGGTGGTGAAACTCGAAGAAGGATTCGACCGCATCCACGCCGCCACCTTCGCCTGGAGCGCCACGGCGGCGCCGATGCTCACCGGTACGCTGGTGACCATCATCGGCTTTCTGCCCGTAGGCTTTGCGCGCTCCGGCGCCGGGGAATACGCGGGCAATATTTTCTGGATCGTCGGTTTCGCGCTGATTTCATCCTGGCTGGTGGCGGTGGTGTTCACGCCGTATCTGGGCGTGAAACTGCTGCCGCAGATCAAGCCGGTGCCCGGTGGTCATGAGGCGATCTATGCCGGGCGTTACTACCAGAAATTGCGCGCGCTGGTCGAAGCCTGCGTGCGCGGACGCTGGCTGGTGACCGGACTGGTGGTGGCTGCATTCGTGTTGTGCGGGCTGGGCATGGGGGTGGTGAAGAAGCAATTCTTCCCCAATTCCGACCGTTCCGAGCTGATTCTGGAGGTGTACATGCCGCCGGGCAGTGCGTTCAAAAGCACTGAAGCGGTCGCCGCGCAGCTGGAAAAGGCCCTGCTGCAAGAACCCCAGACGACCCTGGTCGACACCTATGTGGGCGGCGGTGCGCCACGGTTTTTCCTGTCGCTGAACCCGGAGCTGCCCGATCCGGCCTTCGCCAAGCTGATCGTGCAGACACCGGATTCCCATGCCCGCGACGCCTTGAAGCTGCGCATGCGCGAGCGCATCGCGGCGGGTGAATTTCCGTCGGCACGGGTCCGCGTGACGCAGTTGCTGTTCGGCCCGCCGGTACCGTTCCCGGTGGTATTCCGCGTGTCCGGCCCTGACGTGGACGTACTGCGCGGCATCTCCGAAGAGGTGCGCAAAGTGGTTGCCGCCAACAAGCTGACCAAGGACACCTTCCTCGACTGGGGCGAGCGCACCAGTGGTTATCGCCTGGTGCTGGATCAAGACCGTCTGCGCTTGCTGGGCTTCACGCCCAACGAGGTCAAATCCCAGCTGAACGCCCTGCTCAGCGGCAACCCGATCACCGAAGTGCGCGAAGGCAACCGTACCGTGTCGGTGGTCGCCCGCGCCCAGGGCAGCCAGCGGGAAAACCTCGGCAACCTCAACAACATGACCCTGACCAACAGCGCCGGCACGTCAGTGCCGCTGGCCCAGGTCGGGCATTTCCAGGCGGTGATGGAGGAGCCGATTCTCAAGCGCCGCAACCGCGCGACCACCGTGGAAGTGCGCGCCGACATCATCGACGGCGTGCAACCGCCCGACGTGGAAATGGCCGCCTACAAAGACCTGCAACCGCTGATCGCCAAGCTACCGGCCGGTTACCAGATCGATATCGGCGGCCCCGTGGAAGAAAGCGCCAAGGCCAACGTCGCGCTGGCGGCGCTGTTCCCGATCATGATCCTGCTGACCCTTACGGTGATCATGTTCCAGGTGCGCTCGTTCGGCGTGATGTTCATGGTGTTCGCCACGGCCCCCCTTGGCCTGATCGGTGCGGTGCCGACCTTGCTGCTGTTCAACCAGCCGTTCGGCTTCAACGCGATTCTCGGCCTGATCGGCATCGGCGGGATTTTGATGCGCAACACGCTGATCTTCACCGACCAGATCCGCCAGAACCAGGAGCACGGCATGGGGATTCGCGACGCTATCGTCGAAGCCACCGTGCGCCGGGCGCGCCCCGTGATCCTCACTGCATTGGCGGCGGCACTGGCGTTTATCCCGCTGACGCTGTCGGTGTTCTGGTCGTCCCTGGCGTATGTGCTGATTGGCGGGGTGTTGGTGGGCACCGTGCTGACGCTGTTGTTCCTGCCGGCGCTGTGCAGTCTGGTGTTGGGGCGCACCCACGTAAAAGCTGTCGAAACCTCCCACGCAACCGCCGGATAAGCTCTACTCCCCTGACAACCGCTGCAAAGTCCCTCGCCTGAATACACAATCCCGGTTGAGGGCATCGGTGAGGAACTGCTCACCCTGACCAACGCGTTTCTTCCGTTGGATCAGCGCCGTTCATTTTGGGGCTGCTCCGCAGCCCGGCGCAGGGCAAGCCTGCTCACTACAAAGGCGAGCCAAGCCATACAACCTGTGGTGAGCGAGCTTGCTCGCGCCGGGCTGCGCAGCGGCCCCGACCCTGGCAACGTGTTTACTCTGTTGGATCAGCGCTGACCATCTTGGGGCTGCTCCGCAGCCCGGCGCAGGGCAAGCCTGCTCACTACAGAAGCGGGCCAGGCAGAAACGCAGGCTCAGCCACTCACCGCTTCGACAATTCCATAATCATCCGACTCAACAGATAAATCCGCGGCGATACACTTTCCACCTCCGCATATTCCTCCGGCGTATGAATATTCCCGCCCACAATCCCGAACCCATCCAGCGTCGGCGTGCCCACCCCGGCTGACAGGCTTGCATCCGCCGCGCCGCCGCTGCCTTCGATGGTCAGTTTCTTGCCCAGCTCGCCATAAATGCCCTGGGCAATCGCCACCAGTTTGTCCGACTCCGGCGTCTGTGGCATTGGCGGCAGGCCGCGTTTGAGGCTGGTGGTCACTTCGGTTTCCGGGATCAGTTTGTTGGCCGAAACCCGCACCAGGTCTTTCTCGATGCGGTCGAACTCTTCCGGCAGCGCCGCGCGCACGTCGGCCTTGGCCGTGGCCTGATCGGGGATGACATTGGTGCGGTCGCCCGCCTTGAGCACGGTGAAGTTGATGGTGGTTTTCTTCTCTTCATCGCCCAGTTTGCCCAGTTGCAATATCTGATGCGCAGCTTCCATCGCCGCGTTGCGGCCCAACTCGGGCGCGACACCGGCGTGGGCAGCCTTGCCTTTGACTTCGACCACCGCCGTCGCGCTGCCTTTGCGCCACACCACCAGGCCATCCGCGGGGCGACCGGGCTCCAGGTTCAATGTCACATCGTGGCCTTTGGCAGTGTTGCGGATCAGTTCCGATGCGGTGTCGGAACCGGTCTCTTCGCTGGCGTCGAGCAGAAAGGTGATGTGTGCGTAATCCTTGAAGCCCTGGTTTTTCAGGACTTTCAGCGCGTAGATACCGGCGACGATGCCGCCCTTGTCATCCATCACGCCCGGGCCGAAGGCACGACCGTCCTTGATATGGAACGGACGCTCGGCAGCCGAGCCTTCCTTGAACACCGTGTCCATGTGCGCCATCAGCAGGATTTTCGCCTTGCCGGTGCCTTTGAGCGTGGCGATCACATGGCTGTTGTTGGCCGCCGCGTCGGGCACCAATTCGATGCTGAACCCCAGTTGCTTGAGCTCATCGACGGCAATGTCACGCACCTGGGTCAGGCCCGGTTCATAGCCGGAACCCGAATCGATATTCACCAGGCGCTCCAGCAGTTTCAGGGCCTCAGCCTTGTACTGCTCGGCATCTGCCTGGATCTGTTTGTGGGGTTCGGCGCTGTAGGCCGGTACGGCAAAGGACAAGGCCAGAGTGGCGGCCAGCAGGGTACGGGAGAAGTTAAGAGCATGAACCGATCCTTGTTTTTTGTTGGAGGGGCTGCCACACCCTACTCCACCGGATCGTTCAGAACCAACTTCTCTGTACCGAATTGACGCAGTCAGGCCCAGGCCACTCAGTGCGAGAACCCACGAGCCAGCATCACCGCCACCCCCAGCAACAGCACCGCCGTGATGCGCTGCAACAACACCCGCCGCCGAGGGTTTTCCAGCACGTGCTTGATACGCTGGCCGAAGTAGCAATACAGGCAACCACTGGCAAATTGCAGCAACAGGAAGGTCAGCCCGAGAATAGCGATGTCCGCCGCCGAACTGTGCTCCCCAGCCCCGGCGAACTGCGGGAACACCGCACTGAACATGATGATGGTCTTGGGGTTGGAAAACCCGGTCAGCAGCCCCTTGCCAAACAGGCTGCGCGAGCCCTCCACGTTGCCGGCCTTGTTGATCGATACGCCGCTGCTGGTCCACTGCTTGTAGGCCAGGTACAAAATGTAGGCCACGCCGACAAACTGGATCGCCTGGGTGATCGCCAGGTTGCCCTTGATCAACTCCGAGAAACCCACCGCAAAGATCAGGATGGAAATAAGGTACGACACACTGGCGCCGATCTGCGCCGGGATCGAACTGCGCAGGCCGTCCCTCAGGCCCAGGCTCAGCAACAGCAGGGTCATGGGACCGGGGCTGAAAGTCATGGTGGCGCAAAACAGCAGAAAGTAGAGAAACGAGGATAACGTCAACGCACTTGTCATGGTCCTGGACCTTGGATTGGGTAAAACAACGGCAATGGGACGGGCCACGCAAGTGCCCGCCCCGCAGGCCCATCAGGCGACAGCGATTTCGGTCGTCAGGGATTCGCGATACATCACGGCCAGTTCGGCGAGGGCCGCCTTGGCGCTCTGGTTGCGGGTTTCAAAGGCCACCAGGCCTTTCCAGTTGGTTTCGACAATGGCCTGCACCACGTCGGCGTAATCGCAGTTGCCGTCATGGATGCCGAAGTGCTGGTCCTGCACTCCGTTATTGTTGCTGAAGGAAATGCCCTTGATCAGGTGGTGGTACTTGCGCACCACTTCCGCCGGCAGGCCGTTTTCGATGTTGGCGTGCCCGGCATCGAGGAAGAAGTACACATTGGCATGGTCTTGCAGGCGCTCGAAGATAAAGGCGTATTCCGCTTCATGGGTGAAGATGTAGTGGAATGGCCGATAGTTGACGTAGTTCGACAAGTTCTCCAGATAGATATCCGTGCCCTTGGCCTCGGCGTAACGGGCCAGTTCCTGGATCGACTTGAGGTAGTGGTCCAGCGCGACTTTCTTGGCCATCAACACCATTTTCGGTTCGACGATGCAGCCTCCATGAAGGATCAACGGCGCACCCAGGCGACTGGCGATGTCGATTTCCTTCTTCACATACTCCACCGCCGCGGCCCGGAAGGCTTCCACATCACTGCCCAGCGGCGCCTTGAAGTTGCCGTGATACACCGGCTTGACCCCGGTGGCCTCGATCTGCACCTGCAAGCTGGCGATGCGCTCATCGGTCCAGTCATCGACCATTTCGCCAAACAGGCTGCCGTCGATATACCAATGGGTGCAGCCACCTTCGACGGCGGTTTGCAGGCCCTTTTCGGCACTCAGGTATTTCTGGTGAGCGACGCCGGTACAAAAAGGGACGGCGGGGGTGATCAGCTTGGTGTCCATGGAGCGAGTCCTTTCATAAGTGGAGCGTTAGAGTTCAATGGCCATGAAATCGGCCTTGGTCACGCCGCAGTCCGGGCATGTCCAGTCATCAGGCACCTCTTCCCAAGGGGTGCCTGCCGGGATTCCGTCTTCGGGAATGCCCAATTCTTCTACATACATAAAACCGCAGGGGGCGCACATATAAGTCTTCATGAGAATGCGAAATCCATTGCTCGCGTGTAGGAAAAAGGCCAGGTGATGGCCAGATGGCGCGCAGTCTAGGTGAGCGACATTGCACAAGGCAGGTAAAGTGATGCCTAATCCGGCCTAACTTCACCGGTAAAAGCACCGGCAAAGACAAGGACGGTTTATGTTTGTATCCCCCATCGCCTTTCAGGAAGGCACCCCCAAGGTCCAACAGATCGTCGAGGCGTTCAGCCACGCCATCGAAAACGGCGACTGGGCGCCCGGCAGCAAGTTGCCGTCGGTGCGGGAATTGACCGAGGTGCTGGGCGTGAGCAAGTTCACCCTCAACGAAGCGCTGGACCGCTTGCGCGGGCGCAACCTGCTCACGTCGAGCCAGGGCCGGGGTTACTTCGTGGCGATGGACTCGACCCGCCCGGCGTCGGTGACCTGGGTCGACCTGCTGCCCCAGGACCTGCTCAGCGTATTACGTCGCCCGCTGGTCACCGCCGGCGGCGAGCTGCGCCCCGGCGGCGGCCACTTGCCGGAAGCCTGGCTCAACGGCGAAGCCATCCGCCAGGCCATGCGCAGCGTGGTGCGCGCGCCCTCGCTGCGCATCGCCGGGCTGGGCACGCCGGCCGGGCTGTTACCGCTGCGCCAGGCCCTGCAACAGAAGCTGCATGGCGAAGGCCTGTCAGTGCCGGTGGAACAAATCATCACCACCCCCAACACGGTGCAGGGCCTGGACATGCTCATGCGCCTGCTGGCGCGCCCCGGCGACACGGTACTGCTGGACGCGCCGTGCTATTTCAACTTCCACGCCAACCTGGCCCTGCACGGGGTCAAGGTCGTGACCATCGAGCGCCGACCCGACGGCTTCGACTTCGCCGCCCTCGAACAGCGCCTGGCCGAGCATCGCCCCAGCCTGTACCTGACCACCAGCGTGCTGCACAACCCCACCGGCCATTCCTTCAGCCCCAGCCAGGCCTTTCGCCTGCTGCAACTGACCCAGCAGTATCACTGCCATATCGTCGAGGATGACCTCTACGGCGACCTGCACCCCAACCCGCCACCACGCCTGGCGGCTCTGGCCGGGCTGGAACAGGTCACGTATCTGTCAGGCTTTTCCAAGATCCTCAGCGCCAACAGCCGCGTCAGCTACGTGGTGGCCGCACCGCAACTGGCGGCCAACCTGACCAACATGAAGCTGATGAGCGGCGGCGTGACCTCAGAGCTGTTCGAGCAGATCGTCTACCGCATGCTCAGCGAAGGCAGCTACGCCAAGCACCGCAAACGCATGGTGCAACGCCTGATGGAATCCGGCGGGCGCGTCGAGCAATGGCTCAAGCGCTGCGGCTGCGAATTGCCGATGGCCTATGAGGGTGGGATGTTTATCTGGGCGCGCCTGCCGCCGGGGGTCAACGGTGAACTGCTGGCGCAGGAAGCCTTGAAACGCAGCATGGTCCTGGCACCGGGCGCCCTGTTCGGCTACGACCCCGCCCATCGCGACTCGATGCGGTTCAACGTGGCCCACAGCGATGAACCCCGGGCGCAGCGGGTGTTCGAGGCGCTGCTGGTCAAGGCTTCGCGCGGCCCTTGAGCATCCCGTGGTTGACCAACAGCGTGCGCATGGCATTGCGGGTGATCCCCAAAAGGTCTGCCGTGCGCAGCTGGTTGAAACCACAGAACGCAAACGCCTCGCGCACGATCAAGTCTTCAATATCATGCAGCAGCGTGTCGCCCGGCACCTCGAACAAACGCAGCAATTGCTCGCGGATCACTTCCTGAGGGATGCGCGGCGCTGCACTGTTGGCGCTGGCGTGCAACGCACTCAGCCCGGCGGAAAACTTCAGGTGATTGGGCATGATCGGTTTGTCGCCCGCCACCAGCAATGCCAGGTGCACCACGTTTTCCAGCTCGCGGATATTGCCCGGCCACGGGTAGTCGAGCAGCGCCTGGGTGGCGGATTCGGAGAGCATCGGCTCGGCGATTTTCAGCCTGGCGCTGTACAGCCGACGGAAGTGCTCCACCAGCGGCAGAATGTCCAACGGCCGCTCGCGCAAGGGCAGGACCTGCACCTGCGCCACGTTGATGCGGTAGAACAGATCGAGGCGAAAATTGCCGGCCTCTACCGCCTGTTCCAGGTCGATGTTGGTGGCGGTCACCAGGCGGATATTGATCTTGATCGGCTTGCGCGAGCCCACGCGCACCACTTCCTGCTCCTGCAACACCCGCAGCAACTTCACCTGCAAAGGCAGCGGCAGGTCGCCGATTTCATCGAGGAACAACGTACCGCCGTCAGCCTCTTCGAACCAGCCGATTCGCCGTCCTGAAGCACCGGAAAACGAACCGGCTTCATGGCCGAAGAATTCGCTCTCCGCCAGGTTTTCACTGATGGCGCCGCAGTTCACCGGCACGAATGCGCCGGTACGCCCGCTGGCGCTGTGGATGTAGCGCGCCACCAGTTCCTTGCCGGTACCGGTCTCGCCATTGATCAGCACCGGCGCCTCGCTGGGGCCGACGCGCTTGAGGTAATCGAGCAGTTGCAACGAGCGCGGGTCGGAAAACACCAGGGCCTTGGCGCGGATCGACAGCGGGTCCTTTTCACCCTGGGGCAACGTGAGGACCGGCGTGGGCTGCCCGAGGGGACGGTTCATGAACGAGTTTCCGGCGGCGGGATAAAGAAAGTGAGGGTGACTTTACCCAGCCGCACATATAACTAGAAATATTAAAAATTCATTAGTACATAACTCGTTTAATAACAGCACTTCACCACTGGAATCGCCTCAAACCGGCCTCTCAGCGGCTTTTTTGATTCGTCGTGTATCTCCTCACAGCCAGATACACTGCAATACAAAGGGCACAAGGCAACGCCTCGGGCAGTGGCTAGACTGCGCAGCAATGACTACTTATTGAGGAACGCAACATGGATCATGTCGATCACATCCTGATCGTCGATGACGACCGAGAGATCCGCGAACTGGTCGGCAACTACCTGAAAAAGAACGGCATGCGCACCACCGTGGTGGCTGATGGCCGGCAGATGCGCAGCTTTCTCGAGACCACCCCGGTGGACCTGATCGTGCTCGACATCATGATGCCCGGCGACGATGGCCTGCAGCTGTGCCGCGAATTGCGGGTCGGCAAACACAAGGCCACGCCGGTGCTGATGCTGACTGCACGCAACGATGAAACCGACCGCATCATCGGCCTGGAAATGGGTGCCGACGATTACCTGGTCAAACCCTTCGCCGCCCGCGAACTGCTCGCGCGCATCAACGCCGTGCTGCGCCGCACCCGCATGCTGCCACCCAACCTGGTGGTCAGCGAGACCGGTCGCCTGATTCGCTTTGGCCGCTGGCGCCTGGACACCACCGCCCGCCACCTGCTCGACGAAGACGACACCCTCGTCGCCCTGAGCGGTGCCGAATACCGCTTGTTGCGGGTGTTCCTCGACCATCCCCAGCGTGTGCTCAACCGTGACCAGTTGCTCAACCTCACCCAGGGCCGCGACGCCGATCTGTTCGACCGCTCCATCGATCTGCTGGTGAGCCGCCTGCGCCAACGGCTGCTGGACGACGCCCGCGAACCGGCCTACATCAAGACCGTACGCAGCGAAGGCTATGTGTTCTCCCTGGCGGTGGAAATCCTCGGGGCCGAGCAATGACCTCACGTTTGAAACCAAGATTTGGCTGGCCGCGCACCCTGGCCTCGCAGCTGTCGCTGATCTTTCTGATCAGCCTGGTCTGCGCCCATGGTTTGTCTTTCAGTGCGCAGTTCTACGAGCGCTACGTCACCGCCCGCACGGTGATGCTCGGCAATCTGGAAAGCGACGTGGCGACCTCGGTGGCGATCCTCGACCGCCTGCCCGCCAACGAACGCGCCGACTGGCTGACGCGCATCGACCGGCAGAACTACCGCTACCTGCTTGACGTCGGCGAGCCCGGCGAACCGTTGAGCAGCGATGACGTACCCATGGCGGCCACCTCCATTGCCGAGGCCCTGGGCGAACACTACACCCTGACTTTCCGCAACATTCCGGGCTTGCAGAAGCACTTTCAGGCTCACCTGACCCTGGGCGACGGCAGTCCGCTCACCATCGATGTACGCCCTGCCCCGCTGCCCGTGGCCTACTGGCTACCGGTGGTGCTGGTGCTGCAACTGGCGCTGTTGCTCGGCTGCACCTGGATGGCCGTACGCCTGGCGATCCGACCGCTCACGCGTCTGGCGCGGGCCGTGGAAACCCTCGACCCCAACGCGCACCCCACGCCACTGGACGAAAAAGGCCCGACCGAAGTGGCCCACGCCGCCGCCGCGTTCAACGAAATGCAAAAGCGCATCGCCGAATACCTCAAGGAACGCATGCAGATTCTGGCGGCCATTTCCCACGACCTGCAAACGCCGATCACCCGCATGAAACTGCGTGCCGAATTCATGGAAGAGTCCGCCGACCGGGAAAAGCTCTGGAGCGACCTCGGCGAAATGGAACACCTGGTGCGTGAAGGCGTGGCCTATGCGCGCAGCGTGCACGGCGCCACCGAAGCGAGCCACCGCATCGACCTGGACGCCTTCCTCGACAGCCTGGTATTCGACTACCAGGACATGCAAAAACAGGTCAGTCTCACCGGCAGAAGCGCCGTCATCCTCGACACCCGCCCCCACGCCCTGCGGCGAGTGCTGGTCAACCTGGTGGACAACGCCTTGAAATTCGCCGGCTCCGCCCAACTGGAAGTCGGCTCCACGGCCCATGGCGAACTCTCGATCAAAGTCCTCGACCGTGGTCCCGGCATTGCCGAGGACGAACTCAAGCAAGTGCTGCAACCTTTCTACCGCGTCGAAAGCTCACGCAACCGTGGCACCGGCGGCACCGGCCTGGGCCTGGCCATCGCCCAACAACTGGCCGTGGCGATTGGCGGCTCGCTGACCTTGAGCAACCGCCCGGAGGGCGGCTTGTGTGCCCAGATCAAAATTCAGTTGTAAGCGAGAAAGTGCCCGGCGCGACGGCCTTGTTGGCAGCGTTTTTCCAGTCGCTGCAAGACCCCTGTGGGAGCTGTCGAGCCCCGGCGAGGCTGCGAAGGCGGTGGGTCAGGTGGCATCTGTGTTAGCAGTGCAGCAGCTATCGCAGGCAAGCCAGCTCCCACATTGGAGTTCTTTTGTTGGCAAGAACGTGCCCGACGCGATGGCCCTGCTGACGGCGTTTTTCCAACCACTGCAAGACCCTGTGGGAGCTGTCGAGCCCCGGCGAGGCTGCGAAAGCGGAGGGTCAGGTGGCATCTGTGTTAGCAGTGCCGCAGCTATCGCAGGCAAGCCAGCTCCCACAGGGGTTCTCTATTGTTGGTGAGAAAATGCCCGACACGACGGCCCTGCTGACGGCGTTTTTCCCACCACTGCCACTCCCCTGTGGGAGTTGTCGAGCCCCAGCGAGGCTACGAAGACGGGGGGTCAGGCGACATCTTGATTGGCTGTGCCGACGTCTTCGCGGCGATGCGGCGACCCGACAAGCCCGCTCCCACATTGGAGCTCTATGGTTGGAGAGAAAGTATCCGGCGCGATGGCCCTGCTGACGGCGTTTTTCCAACCACTGCAAGACCCCTGTGGGAGCTGTCGAGCCCCGGCGAGGCTGCGAAAGCGCTGGGGCAGTCGACATCTCTATCGACTGTGCCGACGTCTTCGCGAGCAAGCCCGCTCCCACATTGAATCTCTATTGTTGGTGAGAAAATGCCCGGCGCGATGGCCCTGCTGACGGCGTTTTTCCCACCACTGCCACTCCCCTGTGGGAGTCAGTTGACCGCTGTAGAAGGCTCCAACTGCCGCTGCGCCAACCAGATTTCCTCCTGCAACCACTGACTGAACACCTGCAATTGCGGTGTATCCGTCTGCTCCGGCCGGGTCACCAGCCAGTAGGACTGATGCCCATCCACATGCACATTGAGCACCTGGGTCAACTGCCCTGACGCCAACTCCGCCGCCACCATATGCCAGTCGGCAATCGTGATTCCCAGCCCATCGGTGGCAGCCCGGATAGCCAGGTCCAACAGGTCGAATTCGTACCCGCCCTGCGTGTCCACCCCCTGGATCCGCGCCGCATCCAGCCAGTGCTTCCAGGTGAGATAGCGCTGGTCCTCGCTGGCCAGCACATGCAGCAATGTCATGCGGTTAAGGTCGACGCCCTCGTCAGTGCACTCACGGGCATACAACGACGGCGCGCACACCGCGATATGCCGCTCCTGCACCAACAGCGAACTGTCCAACCCATCCCACTCACCGTTGCCAAACCGGATCGCACAATCGAGGGTGCTGGTCTGCGCAAGGCTGTCCTGCAGGCAGGTGGTGATGCTCAACTCCAACTCCGGATGCGCCTCGCGCAGACGCCCCAGGCGCGGCATCAACCAGCGGCTGGTGAACGTCGGGGGCGCGTTGACGTGCAGGCGGTTGGTATGGGTTTTCTGCTGAATGCTGCGCACCGTCAGCTCGATCTTGTCGAACGACTGATGCAAGGCCCGTAACAGTACCCGGCCCGCGCTGGTCAGCTCGAGGTGGTGATGGCGCCGCTCCAGCAGGTTCTCGCCCAGTTGTTCTTCCAATTGGCGAACCTGGCGGCTGACCGCGCTCTGGGTGACGTTCAACAGTTCCGCTGCCCGGGTAAAACTGCCGGTGCTGCCGGCCACTTCGAAGGCTTTGAGGGCGTTGAGACCGGGCATTTTGCGTTTCATGAAGAGCACTCGAAGGCCACTGACGAGGTGCCAAGCATCCCACGATCTGTAGGAAATTTCCTAGCCAACATGATTTTTTGTATCTACCGACCCGTCTGTTTCGACCCCTTGGCCCCTTCACGCCGACTAACATGCATTTAAGGAACGTTTCACCGCTGAATTTATCGTTTGTCGATCTTTGCGCGGATGACAAAACTGCGGCCATCTCTAATAAAAACAACATGAGAGCAGCCCCATGTCCGATTCCGACGTTTTGGCGACCCTGGATGGCGCCGTGCCGCACCCCGCCGTCAACGACCTGTGCACCCAGGTGCAACAGGGCCAGATCAACCGCCGCCAGTTCCTGCGCACTGCCACCCTGCTGGGCATCACCGTGGCCAGCGCCTCCAGCTTCATGGGTGCAGCCTTGCTCGGCAGCGACGCCCATGCCGCCGACGGCACGCCCGCCCGCCAAGGCGGCAGCCTGCGTTTCGCCTGCGCGATCCAGGAAATCCAGGACCCGATGCTGATCACCTGGATCGAAGCCTCGAACCTGCTGCGCAATTCCCTGGAATACCTGACCTGGGTCGACGCCGACAACATCACCCACCCCTACCTGGCCGAGAGCTGGAGCCCTTCCGACGACCTCACCACCTGGACCTTCAACCTGCGCCAGGACGTGAAGTGGAGCAACGGCGACAGCTTCAATGTCGACGACGTGCAACACAACATCGAACGCTGGATCGCTGCCGACTCCAAGTCGGTCAACCGCACTGCGTTCCAGGACATCAAGGCCTTCGAAAAAGTCAGCGACTACCAGTTCCGCCTGCACCTCAAGCGACCGATTCTGGCGATCCCGGAAATGCTCAACGCCTTCACCTGCGCCATCGTGCACCGCAGCTTCAAGGCCGGGGATGACTGGGTCAAGAACCCGCTGGCCACCGGGCCGTTCAAGTTGGTGTCGTTTGCGGTGAACAAGCAGGCGACCTTCGTCAAGCGTGCCGATTACTGGGGCAAACCGGCCAATCTGGATGAGCTGCGCTACATCGATATGGGCACCGACGTATCCACCCATCTCGCCGCCCTGCAAGCCGGGCAAGTGGATGTGCTGTACCGCGTCACCGTGGCCGAACTGGACTTGGCCAAGCGCCTGCCCGGCGCGCAACTGCTCAGCTGCAAATCCGCGCAGACCGTGGTCATGCGCATGGCTTGCGACCAGAAGCCGTTCACCGACCTGCGCATCCGCAAGGCCGTGGTGCTGTGCGCCGATAACGCGCAGATGCTCAAGGTGGCCTATCGCGGCATGGGCACCCTGGGCGAGGACCACCACGTGGCGCCGTCCCACCCCGAATACTTCCCGTTGCCCAAACGCGAGCGCGACGTGGCCGCAGCGAAAAAACTGCTGGCCGAGGCCGGGTTCCCCAATGGCCTGGACATCGACCTGATCGTCGGCAACACCCAGGGCCGCTATGAACAGGACTGCGCGCAGATCCTGCAACAGAACTGCCTGGAAGCCGGCATTCGCATCAACCTCAAAGTGGTGCCGGCGGCACAGTACTGGCCGATCTGGGACAAAGCCGCGTTCAGCCTCACTTACTGGGCCCACCGTCCGCTCGGGGTGATGTCCCTGGAGCTGGCCTATCGCGGCGGCGGCGCCTGGAACGAAAGCCACTACCGCGACCCGGCCTTCGATGCCGCCCTGGACAAGGCCATGGGCATTATCGATCCCAAGCAGCGCGCCGTGGCCATGCAGAACGTCGAGCAAATCCTGCAAGACGCCTGCGTGATCGTGCAGCCGTTCTGGGGCGACAAGTTCACCGCCGTGAGCAAAAAGGTGCAGGGGTTCCAGGTGCACCCTTCCGACTTCTACCCGATGGGCAATGTCTGGTTGAGCGTTTGAGTCAACCCTGCCCGCCCGTGCGGGCAGACTTTCCATCCTCCGTCGGAGTGTGTACCTGATGGCTCATTTTCTCTTGCGCAAAGTGCTGATGCTGCTGGCGACTCTGTTGTCGGTGTCGCTGATTGTGTTCCTGGCCCTGGAACTCAATATCGAAGACGTGGCAATCAACGTCCTCGGCCCCTATTCCGCCGCCGACCAGCGTGCCGCCTGGCTGCTGGAGCACGGCTACAACCAACCGTTCGTGTGGCGCTACCTGGTGTGGCTCAAAGACTTCGTGATCGGCGATTGGGGCACCTCGGTGTACTTCCGTGAGCCGGTGCTCAAGCTGCTGCTGCCCAACCTGTGGCAAACCCTGACCCTGGCCGGGCTGGCCCTGCTGGTGATGGTGCCGGTGGCCTTGACCCTGGGTGTACTCGCGGGCATTCGCCAGGGTTCGCCGATCGATCGGCTGGTGTCGTTCCTGTCGATCGTCACCACGTCGATTCCGGACTTCGCCAGCGCGGTGTTCGTCGCGGCGATCTTTGTGTTCTGGCTCAACTGGCTGCCGGGCGTGAGCAGCATGAGCGACGGCTTCAACGCGGTGGAACTGGTGCTGCCGCTGATGGTGCTGTGCCTGTTCGGCATCGGCTATCTGGCGCGGATTACCCGCGCCTCCATGGTGGAAGTGATGCAGGCGCCGTACATCCGCACCGCGCGGCTCAAGGGCGCGTCCACCACTCGTATCGTGCTGCGCCATGCGCTGCGCAACGTGCTGATCGCGCCGGTCACGGTGATCATGCTGTACATCCCGTGGCTGCTCTCGAACGTGATCGTGGTCGAGGTGTTTTTCGCCTACAAGGGCTTCGGTTCGATGCTCTACACCGCGTCGCTGAACCATGACGTCTACCTGATCGAAGCCTGCGCGATGATCAGCGGTGTGGTGGTGGGCATCAGCAAGATCTTCTCGGACCTGGCCTACACCTGGCTCAACCCGCGCATCACCCTGCGCAGTCTCGGCGGAGGCCGCCAATGAACCTGCTCAAATCCTTCAAACACCCGCTGGCCCTGCTCGGCCTGCTGCTGGTGGGCGGCTGGGTGCTGATCGCCCTCTACGCGCCGTGGCTGGCACCCCATGACCCGCTGGAAAGCTTCACGCCGTTGCTCACGCCACTGACCGCCGGCGACGACGGCGCCAGCTTCCTGCTGGGCACCGACATGATTGGCCGCGACATCCTTTCGCGGCTGATCTGGGGCACGCGCACCGTGCTGTTCTGGTCGATTCTGGCCACCCTCACCGCGTTCGCCGTGGGCATCGCCATGGGCCTGTGCGCCGGTTACTTCAATGGCTGGGTCGATGCGCTGCTGTCCTACGTGGCCGACACGGTGCTGTCGTTCCCGGTGCTGGTGCTGTACATCGTGATCATCATCGCCCTCGGCGCCTCCGCGCTGAACATCCTGATTGCGGTGACCTTCACCAGCGCGCCGGCGATCTTTCGCATCATGCGCGCCCTGACCATCGACATCCGCTCACGCGACTACGTGCTCAGCGCCATCACCCAGGGCGAAGGTTCGCTGCGCATCATGCTGGTGGAGATCCTGCCCAACTGCGGCGGCCCGCTGATCGTCGACTTCTGCCTGCGCATCGGCTACACCGCGATCATGATCGGCGCCCTGGGCTTTCTGGGCCTGGGCCTGCCACCGCCGACCCCGGACTGGGGCGGCATGATCAACGATGGTCGCGCCATGGCCATTACCTTTCCGCACCTGGTGATCTTCCCGTGCATCGCCATCTCCACCCTCATGCTTGGCCTGAGCCTGCTCGCCGACGGGCTGGATGAACACGCGCAGCAAGGCGCAAGGAGCTGAGCATGAGCAACCATCAAACCGTATTGCGCGTGGACAACCTGTCCATCGAACTGCCCAAGGGTGCCGACCGCAGCCATGCCGTGCACGGCATCAGCCTGGACGTGCGCAAGGGCGAAATTCTCTGCGTGATCGGCGAGTCCGGCTCGGGCAAGTCCGTGCTGTCGGCCGCGATCATGGGCGATTACGCCAAGGGCCTGCGGCATGCCAGCGGGGTCATCGACTTTCTCGGTGACGACATCTGCACGCTGGACGACACCCGCCTGCGCGCGCTGCGTGGCAACCGCATCGCGATGATTTTCCAGGAACCCATGGCGGCGCTGAACCCGGCGATCCGCATTGGCAAACAGGTGGAAGAAATCTTCGATATCCATGCCCCGCAGATGCCCGCCGTCGAACGGCGCGAGCGCATGCTGGCGCTGCTCGAATCCACCCAACTGCCGGACCCGCCGCGCATCGCCAATAGCTTCCCGCACCAGCTGTCCGGCGGCCAATGCCAACGGGTGGTGATTGCCATGGCGCTGGCGATGAACCCGGACCTGCTGATCGCCGACGAACCCACCACTGCCCTCGACGTGACCACCCAGGCCCAGGTCTTGAAGCTGGTGCGCGAGCTGCGCGGGCGTGGCCAGCACGGCATTCTGTTCATCACCCACGACTTTGGCGTGGTCGCGCAGATTGCCGACCGTATCGCGGTGATGGAAGGCGGCCGCCTGGTGGAAATCGGTGAACGTGATCAAGTATTGAATGCTCCCGCCCATGCCTACACGCGCAAGCTGATCGCCGCGGTACCGGCGCTGCACCCAGAACTGCACGCGCCGAGCGCCGATGGCGAAATGGCCCTGCGTATCGAGCGCCTGACCAAGACCTACAACGTCGGCGGCAGCGCGGTGGCGGCACTGCGCAATGTGTCGCTGAACCTGCCACGGGGCAAGACGCTGGCGATTGTCGGCGAGTCGGGCTCAGGCAAGAGCACCCTGGTCAAGGCCGCCATTCGCCTGGTGGACAGCGACAGCGGCCATGTGTGGGTCGGCGATACCGATTTCCTGGCGCTGCAAGGCTCGGCACTGGCGGCCAACCGGCGGCGCATCCAGATGATCTTTCAGGACCCGTACGGCTCGCTCAACCCGCGCCATCGCGTCGGCGACATCATCGCCCGTGCCGCGCAGTTGCGCGGTTTGTCGGCCAAGGATGCCTGGGCCGAGGCCGGCGACTTGCTGGAGCAGGTCGGGCTCAAGCGTGATGCCTTGCAGCGCAAGCCCCGGCAGTTCTCCGGCGGCCAGCGCCAGCGCATCGGTATCGCCCGTGCCCTGGCGATGCGCCCGGAAGTGCTGATCGCCGATGAGAGCGTGTCGGCGCTGGATGTGTCGGTGCAGAAACAGGTGCTGGAACTGCTCGCCGACCTGCAACGGCAACTGAACCTGAGCATCCTGTTCATCACCCACGACCTGCGTGTGGCGGCGCAGATCAGCGACCACATCGCGGTGATGCGCCAGGGCGAAGTGGTGGAGTACGGCACCGCCGAACAGGTGCTGCTGCGCCCACAAAATGCCTATACCCAGGCGCTGTTGGCGGCCGCTCCGGGCGCATCCGAACTGCCCGCCGCCGGACCGCCCTTGAAGCTGGTACGCCCCGCCGCTCACTGAGTCCAACCCTTTTCCCCGCGTCGCAGCGTTCGCTGCGGCAACGGGCTGCTGTTGCCCAAAAAAACTAAAAACGAGAGTAAAACCATGCGACCAACGATGCGTTACTTCACCCTCATTCCCGTGCTCGGCGCCCTCGCGGCACCGGCCATGGCGGTGCAGGTCACCGACAACCTCGACCTCGGCGGCGCCATCCGTGCACGCTGGGACTACGACCCGGACCGCGACATCCAGAAGTTCGGCCTGGACACGGTGTTCCTCAGTGCCAAGTACAACTCCGACAGCTGGATCGGCGAGGCGCAGTACCGCTTCTACGGTCGCTCCTACCCGTACCAGTACACCAAGAACTACGGCGATATCCAGTTCGCCAAGTTCGCCTGGGTCGGCTACAAGTTCAACCCCGACCAGCAGGTGCAAGTGGGTTTGAACACCGTGCCGTTCGGCCTGCAGCCCTACTTCGGCAGCACCTTCTACGAAACCCTGGGCAACGTCATCGGCCTGGAAGACGTGCAACAGGTCGGTGCCAAATACATCCAGCAAAGCGGTGACTGGAACGTGCAGGCCGGTTACTACCTGCGCCCCGCGTGGCAAGGCAAGGGCACCAGCAAAGGCGTGACCTACTCCAGCGTGGTCTCCGGCGCCGACAGCTACGTGGCCGACGGCAGTGACAACCAGGAACGCAATACCGTGGTCCTGCGCGTGGCCAAGGCCCTGGACCTGGGCGACTGGAAGTCCGAAGTGGGCGTGTCGGGCCTGACCTCCACCCTGGAAAACAAAGACACCGGCAACGATGGCCGACGCAACGCCGTGGCGATCCACTACCTGGGCAAGAACGGCCCGTGGGGCCTGCAATTGCAGGCGGCGCGCCAGCAGATGTCACCGCGCAACGAAGGCACCGACGGCGTGGTGACCCTGGGCGGTTACGACGGCACTTACAACGTCGCCAGCCGTGGCAACCTGTACGTGGCGGACCTGAGCTACGACGTGGGCGGCAAATACCTCTGGGACCAGATCAGCGGCGTGAAGCTGTATGCCAACTACAGCGCCTTCGACAAGTCCGACAACGACTTCAAGACCTCGCAGCGGGTGATCCTGGGGACCTCGTTTTCGTTCAGCAAACTGTGGATCGCCACGGAATGGCTGATCGGCAAGAACGACCCGTACATCGGCGGCAGCAGCTATACCCAGAGCTTGGGGGCTGGGGGCAGTAACCAGTGGGAGAATCAGCTGTACATGAACATCGGTTACTATTTCTAGGCCATTGCTCCTTGTGGTGAGCGGGCTTGTCCCGCTCACTACAAAATACCGTAGGGATTCGATCGATGCGCCACCTGCCCGCCCTCAACATGCTCCGCGTCTTCGAAGAAGTCGCGCGCCACCGCAGTTTCAGCCAGGCCGCCGTGGGCCTCAATGTGACCCAGGGTGCGGTCAGTCGCCAGATCAAGCAATTGGAAGACTACCTGGGGGTCGCCCTCTTCATCCGCACGCCCCAGGGCCTGTCGCTCACCGAGGCCGGCTTTGCCCTGTCCCCGCACCTGAGCGACGCCTTTGACCATATCGAGCGCGCCCTGCAAGCCGTACGCGTGCCCAACCTGCGCCAGCGCCTGCGCATCGTCGCGCCGCCGACCTGGGCCACGCGCTGGTTGTCGGCACACTTGCGCAGGTTTTGTGAGCGCTACCCGGATATCAACCTCAGCGTCACCCACCAGGCCGGCCACGACAGCCTGGCGGAAATCGACTGCCGGATTCGCTTCGGCCTGGAGCCGGACCCGCATTGCCGCAGCGAGCTGCTGGTGATGGAGCGCCACATCGCCGTGGCCAGCCCGGAGCTGTTCCACGACGGCCAACCGCCCGACCTGCGACGTTACCCGCTGCTGCATATCCTGCACGACGGCAAGCGTTTGAAGGTGTGGGAGAACTGGCTGGCGGCCATGGGCCGGGACGATATCGATGCGGACCAGGGTTTGGAATTCAGCACCCTGGACCAGGTGATCCACACCGCCCTGGCAGGCGGCGGACTGGCGGTGATCGACCGCCAGATGATCGAGCGCGAACTGGCCAATGGCAGCCTGCTGCCGATCACCCCCGTGGAAGTGATCGGCCCGTATGGCTATTGGCTGGATGTGGCGACGGACAAACAGGGGTTATCCAAGGTTCGGTTGTTTACGCAGTGGTTGGGCCAGGTCAGCAACCCCTGACAACGGCGGCACCTCGGCCTTGCACGCCTGGCTCAAGGTCAGTGCCTTGGTTTCCGGCGCCCAGGCAAACGAGATGATCGCACCAAATACCAGGATCGCCGCGAGGATGCCCATGGTCGGACTCAAGCCGATCCCGGCCACGCTTACCGGCAACAGGAAGGTACTGATCGCCGACCCCAGCCGGCTCACCGCCGTGGCCAGGCCGATACCGCTGGCGCGCACTTCGGTGGGAAAGCTTTCTGCCGGGAACACGCCCACCAGGTTGCTCACCGCCGACAACACCAACGTGAACACACCGAACGTCAACACCATCAGCCACGCCAGGCTGCCCGGCAACACCGCCAACAGAAACAGCGCCGCCGCAAGGATGATGAACGAGTTGATCAGAAAGCCCCGGCGCGAGAACTTCACTGTGCACCAGATACCCAGCAGAGCACCGACGATCAGCAGCAGGTTGAGCAGCAACTCGGTGCCGAAGCCTTGGGACAAGCCCATTTTCTGCAGGATCGACGGCAGGAACGTGTAGATCGCGAAATACGGCATCACGATGCACACGAAGAACAGGCAGTTGAACGCGGTGCGCGTGCGGTACTCACGGCTGAACAGCACGCCGTAGCCGGAACGCACTTGTGCGGCGGGCTCTTCATCCAGCACCACGTGTTCCCCCAGGTGCTTCCTGACGATGGCCCGGGCTTCGGCAACGCGCCCCCGGTTGACCAGCCAGCGCGGCGATTCCGGGGTGCCGATACGGGCCAGCAGGATCAGGCCGGCGGGAATCGCCGACGAGGCCAGCATCCAGCGCCAGGCATCATCACCCAGGCTGAGCATCGCGGTACCGACGAAGGTGGCCGCCACGTAGCCGAAGGTCCAGATCACGCTGAACGAACCCAGCAGCACGCCCCGGTGTTTCTTCGGCGAAAACTCGGCGAGCATGGCGTGGCCGACACTGAAGTCCCCGCCCAGACCGATGCCGATCAGGATGCGACACAGCAACAGGCCAGTGGCGGTCTCGACAAAGAACTGCATCACCGACGCCAGGGTGATCAGCACGAAGCTGACCAGGAAGATTTTCTGCCGACCGAGACTGTCGGAGATCCAGCCGAAAAACAGGCTGCCCAGAAACAGACCGATCAGCGCCGAAGCACCGATCAAGCCTTGCCAGAACGCGTCCAGTTGCATCTGTGGGCTGAGCAAGGTGAAGGCGATACCGATCAGGCCGAGGATATAGCCGTCGGTGAAATGCGCGCCAAACGTGAGGCCGGCGATTTTCAGGTGAAAACGGCCGATGGGCAGGTCGTCGATTTTGACGGGTTGAGCAGTCATGGGTGTTCTCCATATTGTTTTTCTTGACGGAGTAACAACAGACAAGCCCCACTCCAAATGTGGGAGCGGGCTTGCCCGCGATAGCGGTACATCAGTTATGGAGGTGGTGGCTGACCGCTATCGCAGGCAAGCCAGCTCCCACAGGGGTTTAGTGTCGTTTGGGCGCGGGTGGCTTAGAGACCGCCCATCAACAGGTATTTGATCTCCAGGTAATCCTCCAGGCCGTACTTGGAGCCTTCGCGGCCCAGGCCCGATTCCTTGATGCCGCCAAACGGCGCGACTTCGGTGGAGATGATGCCTTCGTTGATGCCGACCATGCCGGCTTCCAGGCCTTCGGCCATGCGCCACACGCGGCCGATATCACGGCTGTAGAAGTAAGCGGACAACCCGAACGGCGTGTCGTTGGCGCGGGCCAGCACTTCGGCTTCATCCTTGAAACGGAAGCATGCAGCCACCGGACCGAAGGTTTCTTCCTGGGCGATCAGCATGTCGCCGTGGGCTTCGGTGAGGATGGTCGGTTCGAAGAACGTACCGCCCAGCGCATGGCGACGGCCACCGCACAACAGCGTGGCGCCCTTCTCCAAGGCATCGCCGACATGGGCTTCGACCTTGGCCAACGCGGCGGCATTGATCAGCGGGCCTTGCTCGGTGTCGCCGTCCAGGGCGCTGCCGACACGCATCGCGCTGACCGCTTCGGCCAGTTTGCGGGTGAACGCGTCGTACACGCCGTCCTGAATAAAGAAGCGGTTGACGCACACACAGGTCTGCCCGGTGTTGCGGAACTTGGAGGCCATGGCGCCTTTGACGGCGGCATCCAGGTCAGCGTCGTCGAACACAATGAACGGCGCGTTGCCGCCCAATTCCAGCGAGACTTTTTTCAGGGTGTCTGCCGCCTGGCGCATCAGCAGCTTGCCGGTGCGGGTGGAGCCGGTGAACGACAGCTTGCGTACCACGCTGGAGGCTTGCAGCGCGCCACCGATGGCCACGGCGTCGCCGGAGACGATGTTGAACACGCCCGCGGGGATGCCCGCCTGCTCGGCGAGTACCGCCAGGGCAAAAGCCGACAGCGGCGTCTCTTCCGAAGGTTTGAGGATCATGGTGCAGCCCGCCGCCAGCGCCGGGCCGACCTTGCGGGTGACCATGGCCAGGGGGAAGTTCCACGGCGTGATCGCCGCGACCACGCCGATGGCTTCCTTGACCACGATGATGCGCGCGTCGGCCTTGTGGCTGGGGATCACGTCACCGTAGGCACGCTTGGCCTCTTCGCCGAACCACTCCAGGAAGCTTGCCGCGTAGACCACTTCGCCCATGGCTTCGGCCAACGGTTTGCCCTGCTCCAGGCTGAGCAAGTGGGCCAGGTCCTTCTGGTTGCTCAGCATCAGCTCGCTCCAGCGCTTGAGGCGCTGGCTGCGCTCCTTGGCCGTGAGCTTGCGCCAGGCCGGCAACGCACGGTTGGCGGCGGCGATGGCCAGGTCGGTTTCTTCGGCGGCAGCGCGCTGCACATCGGCGATCAGCGCGCCATTGGCCGGGTTGAACACGGGGTAAGTCGGGCCGCCGCCGGACCATTGGCCATCGATGTAATTGCCCGTACGGATCAGCGGATTCATGCCACGGCCTCGGTCAGGTTGAAACGGTCCAGACCCGGACGAGCCTCACGCAGGATGCGCTTGCCGGCGGTGTAGTCGTTGATCACATCGCACGGGGTGTAGTTGCGTTCCAGCTCGTGCAGCTCTTCGGCGTCCAGTTGGGTGTCGAGGGCGGCCAGTGCGCTGTCGAACTGCTCGGTGGTGTCGGCGCCTACCAGCATCACGTCCACGCCCGGGTGATTGGCCACCCAGGCCTGGGCGATCTGCGCGTTGGACACGCCACGGGTGCGGGCCACGCGCTGTACCGAGTGGGCAATGTCGAACGACGCCTGGTCGCTGTACATCTGCTGGGTGAAGAAGTCGGTCTGGTTGCGGGTCGACTGCACTTCACCGGTGAGCAGGCCACGGGCCAGCGGGCTGAACACCGAGACGCCCAGGCCCTGGTCACGGCAGAACGGGATCATTTCGCGCTCTTCTTCGCGATAGGCGCAGTTCAGTTGCAGCTGCATGTTGATCGGTTTGACCCAACCGTTGCGCTCGCAGGCCATGAGGATCTTGGCGAGTTGACCGGTGAGCATGGTGGACACGCCGATGTAGCGCGCCTTGCCGGAACGCACGATGTCGTTCAGGGCGCCCATGGTTTCTTCGACGGGGGTGTTCACGTCGAAGTAATGCAGCATGAACACGTCGACGTAATCCATGCCGAGGCGGCTCAAGGACAAGTCGATGCTGTCCATGATGTGCTTGCGCGAATGGCCGCTGGCATTGAGGCCGCTGCGGGTGCCGTAACCGACTTTGGTGGTAACCACGATGTCGTCGCGGCGCGCCACGCGCTTGAGGATGCGCCCCACCACTTCTTCGCCGACGCCGGCGGAGTAGAAGTCGGCCAGGTCGATGAAATTGACGCCGTTGGCCAGGGCGTGGGCGACGATGGGCTCACTTTGCTTTTCGTCGAAGATCCACGGTTTCCAGTCCGGGGTGCCCATGTTCATGGTGCCCAGGCACAGGCGCGAGACTTGCAGGCCGGAGTTGCCCAATCGAGTGTATTGCATGGGAATCTCCTCAGGCCTTTGGCGTGTAGAACGGGTTGCTGATGTGGTTGACCACGTCGGCCAGTTGCGCGGTGTACGGCGTGCCGGTCAGGGCGGCGCGGATCGCGGTGCGGCAGGCGTTGTAGTTGTTCAGGTAGACGGCATCGAGGTCATCGCAGCCCGGGTTGACCCAGTTGGCGGTGACGATGGCCCATTCGTCTTCGGCTTCCGGCGGCAGGGTGCCGTCCAGCAGGGCTTCGAGCACGGCCTTGGCAATACCGGCCTGGGAGGCGCCCCAGGTGGCGTTGCCATGCAGGTCGCTGCTGATTTCGGCCTTGTTGACATACAGGGTCATGGGTTTGACCGGAATGTTCGGCTGGGCAATCACCATGAACGGGCAATGACCCTGGCTGGGGGACGCCAGGCTGTTGGCGAATGCCTGGCCGGCGGGGCCGTTGCGCGGGCCGATAAGAATATTGATGTGGGCCGCGTTGACGCCCGGGCCTTCGAAGCCTTCGCCGATGTACAGATCAAGTGCTTTCATATCGCAAACGCTCTTTGTTGTTATGGGGAGCTGGTGAGCGATTTTTTAGCACTGGCCGTGAAAAGGGCCGTAACCATTAAAAGTCATGGGGCTGTGACTTTTGCTCATACCCCCTGCGACGATCGATACCCTCTTGTGCGTTGACCAAGGATGTTACACACCATATAGTGTGCCCACCCAAGCAAGTGACCACTACATCATGTAGTTTTCACATGCTTTGAAGTCTGAATGCCCTTATTTGTCAAGCACCAGGAAGGAGAATTTCGATGCTGAGCTGGGATGAAGTCGACAACGAAGACACCAATGCCGCGGTGATCAAGAGCGCTACTGCCGCCGACGTGACCATGGACCGTCTGGACGGTGCCGGTGCCGCCGCCGCACTGGAAGCCCGCAGCGTCACGGCCACCGACTCCGCCGCCATCATCCGCGCCAAGGCCGCCCTCGACAAACTCGACATCGCCG
>NZ_JBSVVZ010000039.1:0-58131 GCF_054071875.1 Pseudomonas sp. SDO524_S393
CGTCGTAGCGATAAACCTCGCTTTCGCCGACGGCGTTGGTCGCCGAGATCAGTCGTCCAGCGGCGTCATAAGCGTAGGAAACGACGGTGTACTCGGTAACCCAGACAAATTCCCCCGCCCCCTCGGCCCGTTGAACCTGGTAGTCCACCGCCACGATGCGCCCCGACGCATAACGCAAAAACAGCGAGCGCCCGACAGCATTGTCCAACCGCTGAATACGCCCCAGCCCATCGCGGAAAACCCGCAGCCGGTTGTCATACGCATCGCTGATCGCTGTCAGCGCACCATTAACGAAATGGTAGAAACGTGAGTCTTGCGCCAGCACCAACTCATCGGGCAAATCCCCGAGATAAATCGCGGCCTCGGCCAGGCTGTTGGTAATCGCCGGTCGAGAGGAGGAGGGCAGTGGAAACTCGGTAAGACGATGCTCATGATCGGTCCACACCACCGAATCGCCCGACACCGATAGCCGATGGGCGAGCGCATGGCTCCAGCCAAACCCCAGTCCGACATCCATTTCCACGGCACTGGTGCGATACAGCCGTGTCCATTCGAAGGGCAATACGCCGTCCAGCGCACCGTCGGTCAGGGTGAGCAGCTCTTCCCCGGTGACCATCGACACCGGGCAGCCATCTTTAATGGTCTTGTCCGAAGGCGCCGCCGCGTCACCTGCCGGATTTTTTCCCACAGCAGGCGCATCGTCCACGTGCTCTGTCTGTTTGAGCACCGCGTTCTGCCGCGCCTTCCAGCGCATCTGCATCCTGCCTTGCTTCAACCCGCCGACCACGCCGCGCACCGCCACTGCCTTGTAGCGATCCACCGCCTGCATGAACGTCGTCAGAATCGCCAGAACGTTCTGGATAAAACCCACTGCCGCCTTAAGCAGCTGGGCGCCATACCTGGCCAACCGCAGGCCCAAGTACGCCACGCCCGCCGCCGGCAAGGCGAGGGTCAACACCGCGCCAATCACCAGGTCGATCAGCAACGAAACGACAAAACCCGCCGCCTTTTCGGCCACCTGGCCGGGCGGCAATGCGTCGAGCCAGATCATCGCGGTGCGCAGCAGCAGGAACAGCGCGGCCTCGTCGCTGGCCAGCAACATCGCCTGTTCCATCACCTTGGGCGTATCGGTGGCGACCTGCGCCAATTGGGCCGCCTGCTCACCCAATTGCTCGATGTATTTCAGCGGGTCCGCAAGCATCGCCTGCACCAGCGTGATGCTGTCCCACGCATCGCGAATCGCTGCCCAACTGCCTGCCAAAACACCGCTGCCAATCGCACTGGCGGTGGACTGTTCCCAGTGCGGTTTGAAGCCGGACCACTGTGACCGCAGCCACTGCTCCAGGTCTGTCGTCAGGCCGGCATAGGAAGAAAACAACGCGTCGACCTGTTGCGCCGAAACGCCGTCTTGCACCCGCACCTGGTAACGCCCGCCCGCCGCGCAGTAGTGCGAGCCCTTGCCGTGTTCGTCCAGCATGATCACGGTGGAACTGCCGTCATCCAGCCCGATGACCTCAACCGGGATATTGCCAATCGGCACGTCATGCACCGATTCGAACAGGCTTTCGATCTTCAATTCGCCGCCCGCCGGGCAACGGGCCACGGTTGAAAAGTCAGCGTCGGTCATGCTCACCGAGCGCTGCGAATCGCCCACCCGCAACACTCGATCCATCCCCAGCAAAGAGGGCAGGTCCAGCGCGTGGCTCGCCGAATCCAGCGCATGGGCATACAAGGCGTTCATCTGCTGGCGATAAATCTCCAGGCTCTGATGAAAACCATCGAGTTCATGTTCGATATGGGTAATACGGGCAGCGTGGGTCATCCGTGACGTCTCGACAGGGGCAAGGCGTCGGAGTCTGCCGCAGCCAAAAGCGGCTGGATGAACGGCTGAAAAAATCAGAAATGACTGTCCAGCGGCGGGAAAAAACCGCGAAAAACTACCCCCGGAAACTACATCGAAAAGCGATCAGGCTGATTGCTGCGCAACTACCCAAATAAAAATCGCTCTCATCCTTGCCCGATTTTTCGAGATGGCCGTCATGGTTAATAGAACCTCTATTACGCAGGATTTCCCATGTCGCGCCTTGCTCGTCCCTTGCACCCACTGGCCCTGTCGGTGGCGATGGCTTTTGCCGCCGTGCCGTTGCTGAATGTCTCGTTTGCCTTGGCTGAAGAAAGCAGCAGCGCCGTGCGCCGGTTTTCGATTCCCGCCGGTGACTTGAGCCAGGCGCTCAATAGCCTGGCCGAGCAGGCGGGGCTGGTGCTGGCGTTCGATGCAAGCCTGACCCGGGGTAAACGCAGCACGGGTTTGAGCGGGCAATACGACACCGAGGTGGCACTGAACCAGTTGCTCGCCGGCAGCGGCTTGCAGGCGTTGAAAATCTCCACCGATCGCTACCGTTTGGAGCCTGTACCGGATAACGGCGGCGCCATGGAGTTGCAGACCACCACCATCAGCGGTGCCTACCAGAGCGAGAGCCCCACCGGGCCGGTAGCAGGTTATGTGGCCACCCGCAGTCTGTCGGGCACCAAGACCGACACCGCACTGGTCGAAACGCCGCAGTCGATTTCGATCGTGACCAAGGACCAGATGCGGGCGCAAAACGCCGAGAGTCTCAACCAGATCCTGCGCTACAGCGCCGCCGTGGTGCCTGAGACCCGTGGCGCCACCGCCTCGCGCCTGGACCAGTTGACCATCCGTGGCTTTGCGCCGGCCACCTACCTCGACGGCCTGCGCGTGCCATCGAGCCGTGACGCCCTGCCACAAAAGGATGCCTTCGACCTGGAGCGTGTCGAAGTGCTGCGCGGCCCGGCTTCGGTGCTGTACGGGCAGGGCACCCCGAGCGGGGTGATCAACATGGTCACCAAGCGCCCGCTGGACACGCCTTTCCACGAAGTGGGCGTGGAATACGGCACCTTCGACAAGAAGCGCACCACCTTCGATTTGAGCGGCCCGATTGACGACCAAGGGGTTTATTCCTACCGCGTGGCGGGCCTTTTCGATGACGCTGACGGCCAGGTCGAACACACCGAGACCCGTCGCCAGTCGTTGTCCAGCGCCTTCACCTGGCGCCCTGACGACGCCACCTCGCTGACCCTGCTCGGGCACTTCCAGAAGGACCCCAAAGGCGCGTCCTACGGGTCGGTGCCGGCCTGGGGTTCGGTGCTGCACAGCCCGACCGGGCGCAGCATCGATGTGGACTTCTATGACGGCGAGAAGCATTTCGAGAAGAGTGATCGCGAACATTACTCCCTGGGCTATGCCTTCGAGCATCACTTCAACGATGTGTGGACGGTGCGCCAGAACGCGCGTTACCTGCGTGCCGAAGGCGTTTACCGCAGTATCTACAACAGCAACCTGCAGGCCGACTACCGCACCTCCAACCGGTCGACCATCGCTACCGATGTCGATATGGACGCCTACACCCTCGACAACCAGGTGCAGGCCAAATTCGACACCGGCCCTTTGCAGCACACCTTGTTGGCCGGCCTCGACTACCAGAACACCAGCACCGACACCAAAGCCGGTTATGGTCGCGGGCCGACCCTGGACATCTTCGATCCGGTCTACGGTGCACCCGTGGCGACTCCGGCCTTCAGCACCGATGCCACCTCGCGCAGCGAGCAGACCGGTGTTTATCTGCAAGAGCAGATGAAGTGGGACAAGTGGGTGCTGCTGCTCGGCGGTCGTTATGACTGGGCCAGCACCGACAGCACCACCAAGACCCTCAGCAGCGGTGCCAAGAGCAAGTCGTCGCTGGACAGCAAGGCCTTTACCGGCCGCGTGGGCCTGGTCTATCTGTTCGATAATGGCCTGGCGCCGTATGCCAGCTATGCAGAGTCCTTCAACCCGCAGTCGGGCACCGGTTACGGCGGTTCGGTGTTCAAGCCGACCGAAGGCAAGCAGTATGAAATCGGCATCAAGTATCAACCGCCGGGCAGCAACAGCTTTATCACGGCGGCGATCTTCGACCTGCGCCAGACCAACGTACCGACCCTGGACCCGGATCCCACCCACCTGTGTGGCAACGGCCGTTGCAGCGTGCAGGACGGCGAGCAGCAATCCCGGGGTTTCGAGCTGGAAGGCAAGGCCAGCCTGAACGACAACCTCGATATCACTGCGGCCTACGCTTATCTGGATAACCGCACCAGCAAGTCCAACAGCACCACGCAATACGCGCCGATCAGCGATGTCGGCACAGGCCCGGCGATTCCCCTCAAGGGCACCACCAGCTACGGTGTGCCGCGGCATACCGCGTCGGCCTGGGCTGACTACACCTTCCACGATGGCCACCTCAAAGGCTTTGGTGTAGGTGCGGGGGCGCGGTATGTGGGGTCGTCCTGGGGCGACACCGCCAACACCTTGAAGGTGCCGGGCTACACCCTGTTCGATGCGGCGGTGCACTACGACATCCCGAACATCGCCAGCCTCAAGGACAACCTGCGTCTGGCGCTGAACGCCAGCAACCTGGCGAATAAAGAGTACGTCGCGTCCTGCTATTCCTATTCGTGGTGCTGGTACGGCTCGCAGCGCACCGTGCAGGCGAGCGCGACTTATCAGTGGTGAGGTAAAAACGGAATAAATGGCCGTGCCCAAGCGTTCCCTGTGCGTGCGTTACGTGAGTAACCACCGGTCTCTGACCGCTCAATTCGCCAGAAAGGAACAGGGAACTCACTATGAGCACGCCATCTACTCCGTTCGCGAGTCCACAACAGACACGTGAAGCCCTACTGAAGCAAGCCAACCTGGAAGGCGGCTTTTTCAACGTGATCAATGGGCGCCAGACCACCGCCGACAACACACTGGAGGTGGTGAATCCGGCCACGGGGGAGGTGATCGCCTCGATTCCGGACGCCGGTGAAGATGCTTTGAATCAGGCCGTGGCCGCCGCCCGCCAAGCGTTCCCGGCCTGGGCCGCGACACCCGTTGCCGAGCGG
This sequence comes from Pseudomonas sp. SDO524_S393, assembly GCF_054071875.1. Classification (NCBI taxonomy): domain Bacteria; kingdom Pseudomonadati; phylum Pseudomonadota; class Gammaproteobacteria; order Pseudomonadales; family Pseudomonadaceae; genus Pseudomonas; species Pseudomonas sp. SDO524_S393. Next base: position 4,939 of record NZ_JBSVVZ010000039.1, read on the forward strand.
CGTGCACTGCTGCTCGAGTTCATTGCGCGGATAAAAGCCCATGAACCCGAGCTGACCGCATTGCTCACCGCCGAGAATGGCCGGCCCCTGGCGACATCGACCTGGGAACTGTCCGGCTTGGCGGATGCCTTCGGCCCGTCCCTGGTCAACCTTGAATTACCTGTCGAGTCCTATGACTCGCCGATCATGGGGCAGGTGACCCAGCACTACACGCCGCTGGGTGTCGTGTGCGCGATTTGCCCGTGGAACGTTCCTGCGCTGCTGGCGATGATGAAAATCCTCGCGGCTTTGGTCACCGGCAATACCGTGGTACTCAAACCCTCGCCCTACGCGCCGTTGACGGTCCTGCGGATCGCCGGTTATGCCGCGGATCTGCTGCCTGCCGGCGTGCTCAACGTGATCACCGGCGGCGATGCGCTGGGGCCGTTGATGACTGCGCATCCAGGCTTCGACAAAGTGAGCTTTACCGGATCGAGCCAGACCGGCAAGCGGGTGATGAACTCGGTGTCCGGCAAGCTCAAGCGTGTGACCCTGGAACTGGGCGGCAACGACCCGGCGATCGTGCTGGCCGACGCCGACCCGCAGAAGATTGCCGAGTCCTTGTTCTGGAGCATGTTCAAGCTCAACGGCCACGCCTGCATCTGCCTCAAGCGCCTGTATGTGCACGAGTCCATCTACGCCGAAGTGGCCGAGGCACTGGTGGCCTATGCGGCCCATGTCAAAACCGGGGATGGCTTCTTGCTGGACTCGGGGCTGGGTCCGATCCAGAACAAAATGCAGTACGAAAAGATCCGTGCCACCTGGGCGCAAATCCAGGCCAGCGGTACGAAGGTGCTGTATCAGGGTGAAGCACCCCATGCCGGTTATTTTTTCCCGGTGACCCTGCTCGACAATCCTTCCGACGATGCACCGTTTGTCCGGGAAGAAGTGTTCGGCCCGATTCGGCCGATCATGAAATACAGCGACCTGGACGACGTGATCGCCCGCGCCAACGACACCCCTTATGGCTTGGGGGCTTCGGTGTGGGGCAGCGACCGCGAACAACTCGCCCAGGTTGCCAGTCGACTGAACGCGGGCACGGTGTGGGTCAACCAGCACGCGGCACTGGCCCCTGATGTGCCATTCGGTGGGCACAAGGAGTCGGGTTTTGGAGTGGAGTTCGGGGTTGAAGGGTTGAAGTCGTACTGCAACCTGAAGGTGATTGCCGCGCGATAGGCCCTTCATGGGGCCGGGACAGTTGTGCAGTGAGGAAGGCAATTTAATGGCCCCTTTGTAACAAAATCCTCGCCAGAATCACTTTTATTTTCAGGTGGTTAGGTGGGGAATCGAATGCGCTCTGTTGGAATCATGTTGATCGCCTGTTCCCTGGCCGGCGGCGCCGCTGCCGTGCAGGCCCGGGAACTGCGCGACGGTGACAAGTACATGTGCAGTTGGGGCGCCGGCACGGCCGCCAGGGCCCAGGAGCTCAAGCTGTCCGGTGTGTCACTGTATGCGGCACGGCAGAAGATCCAGACCCTCAAGTTCAGCAAACCCTGGATGCGCATGATGGCCATGGGCATCACCGAGCAGACCTACGACAGCCGTTCACGCCTCAAGCCCGAAGCCATTCGCCAGGGCTTCTATCAGGACTGTGTGCGCTACAAAGTGGCGCGCAAATGAGCGTCCGGCGGGCTCAACGCAACAGCGGCGGACCAGCATTCTTCCGGAAAACACCCTAAGCGTTCGCTTTGAACAGGCATTCATTGCGTCGCCAAGCACCGGCCAGTGCAAAATCTGCGTAAGCCTGTCCAACTTCGCACCTGTGCCCCTCGCCATACTGGCGCCAGGTAAACGAAGAGGCACAGGCCATGACTGATTACGTATTCACGCCCCCGCATACGCCGTCCCTGGCGATTCAGGGTACCGACGCGCGCTTCCCGTTGCGCCGCATATTTTGCGTGGGCCGCAACTACAGCGAGCACGCACGGGAAATGGGACATGACCCGGACCGCGAGCCGCCATTCTTTTTCATGAAACCGGCGGATGCCGTGGTGCCCGCCGAGGGCGTGATTGCCTACCCGCCATTGACCGGCGACCTGCACCATGAAGTGGAACTGGTAGTGGCCATCGGCAAGGGCGGGGTGGATATCAGCCCCGAGCAGGCGTTTTCCCACATCTGGGGCTATGGCGTCGGCATCGATCTGACCCGCCGTGACCTGCAGGCCCAGGCGAAAAAACTCTCACGTCCGTGGGAATGGGCCAAAGCGTTCGATGAGTCTGCGCCCAGCACCGCGTTGCAGCCGGTGAGTGCCGTCGGGCACCCGTCCAGCGGCAAAATCTGGCTCAAGGTCAACGGTGAACAGCGCCAGGTCGGTGACCTGGCTGACCAGATCTGGTCGGTCAGCGAAGTGATCAGCCATGCCTCCCGGTCCGTCGCGCTCAAGGCCGGGGACCTGATCTTCACCGGCACGCCGGCCGGGGTCGGTGCGCTGCAACCGGGGGATCTGGTCAGCGCTGGCATCGATGGCATCGGCGAGTTGAGTTTCACCCTCGGCCAGGGTTGAGGCTACAGTGGTGCCCAGGCCATTCGAGAGACCGTTATGCCCGGCACCCGCGTCACCACCTACGGCATGGAACAACGCAGCGACCGTCCCGACTTCTATATCCGCGACAAACGCGGACGGGCGGCGCTGACCAGTCCCCATCGCCATGAATACTTCCAGATCCAGATCAACCTCGGCGGCGACACCGTGCAGCACATCGGCGGCGCCGTGCGGCCGTTTCCACGAAAGGCCCTGGCGTTCATCCTGCCCCATCGCCTGCATGTGATTCCCCACCCCGAGGACGGCGAATTCATGCTGATCAACTTCAGCCAGGCGTTTTTCCTGCCGCAATTGACCTGCGATCCTCTGGACCTGGAAGACATCCCCATCGGCCAGGCGCCGGAGCTGTCGCCGTTTCGTTTTCAGGAGCAACTGGACTTCATCCTCGACGATGCGGCCTTCGACGACGTGCAGACCTGGCTTGCCCATATGCGCGCGCTGGATGCCCACCGCACCTTCGGCGCGCGGGAACGCCTGAAGGGCTACCTGTTCCAGTTGATCGGCCTGGTCTGCGAGCAGTACGCCGAATCTCTGCAGGCCTTCGCGGCCAACAACGCGACCCGTCGTGGGCGCAAGGACGCCCTGGCGCGGGTGCAGGGCTACATCCGCGAACATTTACATGAGCCCAGTCTCAACCTAACGGACACGGCCGCTGCGGCATTTCTGTCGCCCAACTACCTCACCCATCTTTTGCGCAAGGAAACCGGCAAGCCCTTTTCCCAACTGGTACTCGACCGCCGCCTGCAATTGGCGCGAACGCTGCTACTCAACAGCCCGCAGATGATCGGCGCCATTGCGCACCGTTGTGGTTTTACCGATGAGGCGTATTTTTCCCGTTGTTTCCGCAAGGCCCACGGCCTGGCACCGGGACAGTTTCGGCGCCGGCAGCATGGAGAGCCTTTGTAGCCTGCTGTTTTACAAATCCACGACAATCACTATGTTTCTATTTGCATACAATTGCGCCCTTCACCCGGGAGACCTGTATGCAAACCCCGATTCGCGCGTCGGCACAGGATGCTGTCGACGACGTGTACCTTGAGAAGAGCAAGGCGTCGTAACCCCATGAGCGCGCCAGAATCGCCTTCTTCCAATAGCTTGCGCTACTTCGTGGGCGGGGTGCTCTGCGTCGCGGTGCTGCTGGGCCTGTATTTCGTGCAGCTCAACGCCCAGGTGGACCGTGAGCGCGAACAGCTCAATGAACGCCTGGCGTTGTGCAGGCAGATAGAAAGTGTCGCGCGCTCGGTTCACCCCAGTGGCCTTGAAGTGCGGGACGCCTGCGAACACATGGGCGGACATGCCGCCAAAAGTGCGACGCCACTTTAGGCCCTAATGAATAACCCCTTTTTATAGATGGAATATACGCGGGAAGTATCGGCTTAGTTGCACCAAAAAGTGGCACCCATACACTTCGCTTCCTTAAAAAAGGTGTGGTTATTGAATGACTTACAGCGCTTTTAATCCGACGAAAGGATTGAAATAGTCTTGTTACATGTTTTTACAATCGCTACTATAGCCGGGCGTTCACCTCCCACGGTTTATGCATTTTTAAATCCCAAGTGTCCATCAGCTACTTGGGATTTTTTTTGCCCGTCATTTAGTTGCGCATCACGCTTGTGCGTCATCGAACTCGGCACGCATGCGCCCGTTGCGTTTGGCCTGATACAGCAATTTGTCGACGTCTTCGACGAACGCCAGCATCTCGCTGCCCGGTTCGACCAGGCGGGTGCCCACGCCCAGGCTCAAGGTCAGCAGGTTCGACACCGGTGAAAAACCATGTTCGATCTGCTGCTGGCAAATCAGGTGCAGGCAACGCTGTGCCACTTGCCTGGCCGAGGCGGCATCGGTTTCCGGCAACAGCCACACAAACTCTTCGCCACCGATACGCGCAATGAAATCCCGGGGACGGTTGGCCGCCAGCGATAGGGTGCGTGCTACCTGGCGCAGGCATTCGTCGCCCTTGATATGCCCGTAGTGGTCGTTGTACTGCTTGAAGTAATCGATATCCAGGATCAGCAGGGACAACGGCAACTGGCTGCGTTGGGCACTGGCCCATTCGCGCTCCAGCACGGTGTCGAACATGCGTCGGTTGGCGATGCCGGTGAGACCGTCCTGGAACGAATATTCCTCCAGCTGTTTTTGCAGACGGATCAGGTGTTCCTCGGTCTTCTTGCGCTCGCTGATATCGAACATGAAGCCGATCAGCGCTTCGACTTCGCCGTCCTTGCGCACCACGTGCACCACATCGCGGATCCACACGTAGTCGCCGTTCACCGTCAGCGCCCGGTAATCGGCCTCGTGGTCCACCCCGGCGCGGGATTGCGACACACAGAAGTTCACCACGTATTCACGGTCATCCGGGTGCATGCGCTCCACCCAGTCATCCACGCTGACCCAGCTCTGCGGGGTCCAGCCCAGCAACGTTTCGATCTGCGGGCCGATATAGCTGAAGGTCATGGTTGCCCAGTCGATGCGCCAGGGGATGGCCTTGGTCGATTCCAGCAGCGTTTTGTACACGTCACTGTCGGGCGGGCTCGGGGGATCGATGCTCATGGAGGCTGCTCAGGTGATGGCGAAAAGCCAAGAGCGTCTGGTGATCGGCGCCCGGAGTCAAGCACCCCGAAGGGCAGCAGACGAGAGGTCGTGATGCGGGTTTTCTGACGCCAGCGAGCCGGCGTTTTCGCAGCAAAATGAGGCGTGTATAACACTTTTGAAGTAATCATTCCGTACGCCGTAAAACCTCATCTACTCTGTTTGCATCACAACGACCGGGTGAGGCCCAGGGCAGGGTGTCGATCATGATCTCCATCGTCGAATTCAATCGCATCATGGCGTCGGGCTTCCTGCCGCTTGCGTGCGACTGCACCTTGAACAGCGACGGCTCCCTGCGCATCAGCATCTTCGAGCCACAGAGCGGACGCGTCGAGCTGCTGCTCACCCGCGTCTCGCCCGAAGGCCTGGACAGCATCCGTTCCATCTCGAACCTGATCGGTGAGTTGCGCACCGAAATCAAGGCCGGGCGGCGCGGGTTTGCGGCGGTCGGTTAACCGTTGACGGTGCTGACGGGCGTATCGGCGGCCCCGTAATAACGCCAGCAGCAGTGCCGATGTTCCGGCAGGATCACGCAGCCGCTGAGGCTGACGATCAACACAGCGGCAACAAGCATGTAAAGACGACGGTGCATGGCATTTCCTCTTGGTGGGTACAGCGTTAATCCTTCAACGCCGTGACTCGCCGTAATCCGTCGCGAGCTTTCAAAGATTTCATCAAGTCCCGCCATCCCCTGCGCAATACTGCCTGCGACCACTGCCCCGAAAAAAACCGCGTGGCCCGCGACGGATTTTTCTGCACCCGCCGTTCAACCCATCAGCAACGAGCACTTTCGCCCGCTGCATGAAGGAGTTGCCATGAGCCCCCTGACGATCTTGCGCCATGCGTTGCTTGTTCCCTTGGCTTTCGCTGCGTTGGTCAGCACCCCGACCTTTGCCCAGACCGAAGTGATCATTCGCCAGGCACCGCCGGTGGAGCGGGTGGAAGTGATCCCCGCCGAACGCCCAGGCTATGCCTGGGACCGTGGTCACTGGCGCTGGGAGGGTGGCGGCTACGGCTGGGTCCCCGGCCACTGGCAGCCGGTGATGCGCAATGCGCGCTGGGAACCGGGCCATTGGGAGTCCCACGGGCCCAACTGGTACTGGCGTGAAGGGCACTGGATCCGCTGAACCTTGAGACTTAGCCCCCGGACCGAGTACTACCTGATTGAAAGACACTGATCCGGACGTTGAGCTGCTGGCCCGTATCGGCAACAACGAGCCCGCGGCCGTCAACGAAATGGTGACGCGCAAGCTGCCGCGCCTGTTGGCGTTGGCCGGCAGGCTGCTCGGCGATGCCGACGAGGCCAGGGATGTGGCCCAGGAAAGTTTCCTGCGCATCTGGCGCCAGGCGGCAAGCTGGCGCCCGGGTGAAGCGCGTTTCGACACCTGGCTGCATCGGGTCGCGCTCAACCTGTGTCACGATCGTTTACGCCGACGCCGGGAGCGTCCGCTGGACGATGAGCACATCGTCGAACCGGTGGATACGACGCCGTCGCCGGATGAACAGCTGGAAGCGGCCGATCGCAGCGCACGCATGGCCGCCGCATTGGCGACCTTGCCCGAGCGTCAGCGCGAAGCGATTGTGCTGCAGTATTACCAGGAGCTGTCGAACATCGACGCCGCGGCCCTGATGAATATCAGCGTCGAGGCACTGGAGAGCCTGCTGTCGCGGGCCCGACGCCAGTTGCGCAGCCAACTTGCCGACACACCCGGGCTTGCCCGCCCAGGAAGGGGAAAATCATGAGGCCTGAACGCTTTGTTTACCTGGCCGACGCTTATGGCGCCGACCTGCACCGTTGGCCCGCCACCGAACAGGCCCAGGCCCGGGCGCTGCTCGACAGCGGCAACGCGCAGGCGCTGGATGCGCTGGCACAGGCACGCTGGCTCGACAACCAATTGAACAGTCATCAACAGATGGCGGTCGACCCGGCGCTGGTGCGTCAGATCCGCTTGTCCGCCCCCACGCGCACCTCGTTCTGGTCGCGTTACGCCAGCTGGCTGTCGCCCGCCGGCCTGGTGGGGGTGGGCATTGCCGGCGTCGTCACCGGCATGCTGGTGGCGTCCTTGAGTGTGCCACTGCCTATGTTGTCATCCGAAGTGCTGCCCAGCGTCTTCGATCAGGGCGACGCGGAAGTCGTCTTCACCGTCAACGCCGAGGAAACCGAGCAATGACCCCAACGTCTCTCAAGCCGTGGCTGCTCCTGTCGGTCGTGCTCAACGTATTTCTGATCGGTGGGGTGGGCGGCGGCCTTTATCACTGGATGACCAGCGCCAGGCCCGCCGAAGCGGTAGTCAACCAGCACGGCTTGCGCCAGGCCATGTTCAAGCTGCCGCCGGAGCGGCGCCGGGAACTGCGCCAGTTGTTGCGCCATGACAGCGCCGCCAGCCAGCCTCTTGTAATGGCGGGGCGCGAGGCACGCATGGGGGTGATCCGGCAGCTCGAGGCGCCGACGCTCGACCGTGATGTGCTGGTGACGGAACTGGCCAAGGCGCGAGAGGCCGATGCGGCGCTCAGGGCATTGGTGGATGGCACGCTGGCGCAGTTTGCCGGGACCCTGCCGCTGGATGAGCGCAAGGCGCTGGTGGAGGCGTTGTACTTGAGGGGACAGGCCAAAACCAAAGAAAAGTTTATCGACACGACCGGGAATAAACCTCGGTCCTGAACTGTTAAGCCGGCATCACACCTGCGGAGCACTGCGTATGCCGGCTGCAAAAAAGAAACAGGCTTTCGATTTTTCCTGCGGGGCGGCGTCCCTGATGTGTGCCGCCGTGGAACTGGAAGGTAATTTGCCCAATGGGCTATCGCCCACCGACGCGCTACGCACCAGCATGTGTGAAGTCGAGTTGTACAAGCTCACTTCCGGGGCGACCACCGGCGGGGTGGTCAAGCCGTTCGACCCGACCAAGGCCGGGTATTCCTACCCGCACAACGTGGCCCTGGCAGCACGCTCCATGGGGCTGAACGTGACCATCTATATGGATGGCTTTATCGCCAGCGCGTTATCGGTGCTCTACCCGCAGTGCGAGGAACAGTGCATTCGAGCGGGGTTCCCGGTGATCCACGGCGCGCCCCCGGCACTGGCGGCCAACCGGCGAGCGCTGATTGTGGTCACCACTTTTCTGGTGGGTTTGCACTACGTGATGGAACGGCCGGGAGGCGGGTACATGGACCCGAACGATGGGGCGGACTTTGCGGACTTCAAGGCGATGAATGGATGGTCGAAAACGTATGGCAAGACGGGGATCACGTTGGTGCTGGAGAAAGAGGTAACGGTGTAGGCCAGTGTGTTCGGCGATGCACCCATCCTTGTAGTGAGCAGGCTTGTCCTGCGCCGGGTGGCGAAGCCGCCCCAAGACCAGGCGCCACATTTTTCCTGAAATAACGCGGTGGTTTTATTGGGGCCGCTGCGCGCCCCAGCGTGGGCGGTGCGACGATTCGACAAGCCCGCTCACTACAACCTGAAGACATCATTCCCCCCCAAATATCTCCAACACCTCCCTCCTCAACCACAAATGCCGTGGATCCTTCTGGTTCCGCGCATGCCAGTGGTGTTTCAGGCTGTACGGCGGGATTTCCACCGGGGCTTCGATCATGCGCACGGCGGAGTGCTTTTCGTAGATGTGCGCCACGGCGCGGGGCAGGACGGCGACGAGGTCGGAGCGTTCGATGATGGCGGACATGCTCATGTAGTGGGACATCTGCACCACGATCTTGCGCTGGATACCTTGCTCGGCCAGGTAGCTTTCGTACATTTCCTGGCTGCGGCTGCCGTCGCGCACTTGCAGGTGTTCCAGGTTGCAGAAGTCGTCCATGGTCAGTTGCGCGGCGGTGATGCGGTGGTGGCGGCCGATAAGGCAGACCAGGTCGTGGTCGAACAGGCGTTGCTGGTAGATGTTCGGCGCGTCAAGGTCGGGGAAGTAACCCAGGGCCGAGTCCACCCGGCCTTCGCGCAGGGCTTCGTGCAGGTCCTTGGGGCCCAGGCTCAGGCATTGGATCTTGGCGTTGGGCGCGGCGCTGCGCAGGCGGTCGAAGAGGGCGGGGAGGAACACCACTTCGCCGATTTCACTGAGGCAGAACGTAAAGGTCTCGCGGCTTTCAGCGGGGTCGAAGGTGGGGCTGGGCAGGATCTCCTGGTCGATGGTGGCGATCACTTCGCGGGTGCGTTCGACGATGCTGCGCGCCCGTGGCGTGGGCTCCATCGCGGTGCCGCTGCGCACGAACAACGCATCGCCAAGGGAGTGACGCAAGCGCGATAACGCGGCGCTGGCGGCGGGCTGGCTCATGCCCAGTCGCTTGGCAGCGGCGGTGACGTTGCCGCAGTCATGAATGGCCAATAAAACGCGTAGCAGGTTCAGATCCGTGCGCATGACTATAACCAAACCAAATAGATTGAATAACCAGAATTCGCTTCTGCTATTTGTGCCCCACGGCGAGGATTGTGTCCAGACAAGAATAAAACCAAGAGGCACCCTCATGATCAACCTGCATGACATCCGCTACGTGCGCCTGGGCACCGCGGACCTTGCCCAGGCCAAGCTGTACGCCACGCAGATGCTCGGCCTGCAAGTGGCGCGCGAGGCCAACGGTGCGATCTATTTTCGCTCCGACAGCCGCGACCACACCCTGTGCTACTACGAAGGCGATCCACGGGAAACCACCACGGCCTTCGAAGTCACCAGCTGGAACGAACTCGACCACGCCGCCCAATTGCTCGAAGACAACGGCTTCGCCGTGCGTCATGGCAGCCGCGAAACCGCCGAGGTGCGCCACGTCAACGAGCTGATTCAGTTTCGCGACCCCAGCGGCAATAACATCGAATTGGTGCTGCGCCCCCATGCCAGCGGCAGCCGTTACTTCGCCAGCCGCGATGCAGGCATCACCGGCTTCAGCCATATCGGCCTGCGCACCACCGACGCCAAACGCGACGAAGCCTTCTGGACCACCCTGGCCAACGCCCGGGTCAGTGATCGCATCGGTGACGCGCCGTTGCTGCGCATCGACGAGGTGCACCACAAGATCGCGCTATTCCCCTCCAGCCACGCCGGCGTGCAGCACATCAACCACCAGGTGGAAAGTATCGATGACGTGATGCGTGCCTGGTACTTCCTCAAGGAGCGCGGGATCAGGATTCTGTTCGGGCCGGGCCGCCACCCGACGTCCGGGGCGATGTTCCTGTACTTCGAAGGGCCGGACGGCATGACCTACGAATACTCCACCGGCGTCAGCCACATCGCTGCGCAAGACGAAGCCACCCATCAGCCCCGGCAATTTCCGCTGGTCACCAGCTCGTTCTGTGCCTGGGGTTCGAAGCCGGACATTCCGGAGTTCAAGTCATGAGCCGCGTCAGCCAGGAAGCCGAAGTGCGCGTGGCCGCGCGTGCCCTGGCCAACGCGGGTTTTGTACACGCCTACGGCCATTGCAGTGTGCGCCTGGATGCCGGGCATTTCCTGGTCTGCGCCGCCAGGCCCATGGGCCTGATCCAGCCCGGCGAGCCCGGCACTGTCGTGCCGGTGCACGGCCCGCTGCCGGAAGGGGTGTTGGGCGAAGTGCGCATCCACCAGCAGATTTACCAGCGTCGGCCCGACGTCAATGCGGTGATCCGCTGCATGCCGATGCAGGTGATGAGCCTGTCCTGCGCCGGGCTTGCCCCACGGTTGCGCCACGGCATGGGCGCGTATTTCAAGGACGGCGTACCGCTGTGGGATGACCCGCAATTGCTGCGCGATGACCCACAGGCCGCCGCCCTGGCCGAGCAATTGGGCCGGTCCCGGGCCCTGGTGATGCGCGGCAACGGCGCCATCGTGGTCGGCGGCTCCCTGGTGGAGGCGCTGACCCTGGTGTTCTACCTGGAGGACGCCGCCCGCATCGAGTTGCAACTGCTGGCCGCCGGAGTCGCCGACCACGCACCGCTGCTGAGCCTCGACGAAGCCAGCCGTCGAGCCACCAACAGCGGGCGGATTTTCGAACGCATGTGGGACTACCTCACCGCCGGCGATGCCGAGCTGAACCTGATAACAAGAGAAGAGCGCCAACCATGACCAAGCATTTTCACAACTTCATCGACAACCAATGGGTCGAGGGCGTACGTACCTTCGACAACCGCAACCCCGCCGACAATAGCCTGATCGGCCAGGTTCACGAGGCCGGCCGCGAGCAAGTCGACGCGGCGGTCAAGGCGGCCCGCGCTGCGCTGAACGGCCCTTGGGGCAAGATGACCATCGCCCAGCGCACCGCGCTGCTGCACAAGGTGGCCGACGGTATCGAACAGCGCGCCGAAGAATTCGTCGCCGCCGAAGTGGCCGACACCGGCAAACCCCATGCGCTGGCCAGCCACCTGGACATCCCCCGTGGCGCGGCCAACTTCAAGGTGTTTGCCGACCTGATCCGCAACGTGCCCACCGAAAGCTTCACCATGGACACCCCCGACGGCGGCAAGGCCGTCAACTACGCGGTACGCAACCCGCGCGGCGTGATCGGAGTGATCTGCCCATGGAACCTGCCGTTGCTGCTGATGACCTGGAAAGTCGGCCCGGCTTTGGCCTGCGGCAACACCGTGGTGGTCAAGCCGTCGGAAGAAACCCCGGCCACCGCCACCTTGCTCGGTGAAGTGATGCGCGATGCCGGTGTGCCGGCGGGCGTTTACAACGTGGTGCATGGTTTTGGCGAGCACTCGGCGGGGGCCTTCCTCACCGAGCACAAAGACGTCGACGGCATCACCTTTACCGGTGAGACCGGTACCGGCGAGGCGATCATGAAAGCTGCGTCCAAGGGCGTGCGCCCGGTGTCGCTGGAGTTGGGCGGCAAGAATGCCGGGGTGATTTTCGCCGACGCCGATCTGGACAAGGCCGTGGCCGGCATCGCCCGCGCGGTGTTCGAAAACAGCGGCCAGGTGTGCCTGGGCACCGAGCGCGTGTATGTGCAACGGCCGGTGTTCGACGCGTTTGTCGCCGCCCTCAAGGCGCGTGCCGAAGCCATCCAGGTCGGCGCGCCGAACGCCCCCGGCGTCACCATGGGCCCGCTGGTTTCCGTGGGTCACCGCCAGAAGGTGTTGAGCTATTACGCGCAAGCGGTCAAAGACGGCGCCACCGTCGTCACCGGCGGCGGCATCCCGGACATGCCCGCCGAACTGGCCGAAGGCGCCTGGGTGCAACCGACCATCTGGACCGGCTTGCCTGAAGACTCCGCGGTGATCCGTGAAGAAATCTTCGGCCCGTGCTGCCATATCGCGCCGTTCGACGACGAAGACGAGGTGGTGCGCCGGGTCAACGACACGCCTTACGGCCTGGCCGCCAGTGTGTGGACCACCGACCTGCAAGTCGCCCACCGCCTGGGCGCCGCGCTGGACGTCGGCATCTGCTGGATCAACTCGTGGTTCCTGCGCGACCTGCGCACCGCGTTCGGTGGCGCCAAGCAATCCGGCATCGGCCGCGAAGGCGGGGTGCATTCCCTGGAGTTCTACACCGAACTGCGCAACGTGTGCATCCGCCTGTGAGGTCCGCCATGACACATCTCAACCACCTCGGCGCGCAGTTGCACCAGGCGCTCACCGAACACAAACCCCTGGCGCCGCTCACCGAGCAATGCCCCGACTTGACCGTGGCCGACGCCTACCAGATCCAGCTGGCCATGCTGCAACCGCGCCTCGACGCCGGGCAGACCGTGATCGGCAAGAAGATCGGCGTCACCAGCCAGGTGGTGATGGACATGCTCGGCGTGGACCAGCCCGACTTCGGTCATCTGCTCAGCGACATGCTGGTCAACGACGGTGCCGCACTGGCCTGCGCTGACTTCATCGCGCCCAAGGCCGAAGGCGAGATCGCCTTTGTGCTCAAGCAGGACCTGGTCGGTCCCGGCGTGACTGTGGCCGATGTGCTGCGCGCGACGGCGTATGTGATGCCGTGCTTCGAAATCGTCGATTCGCGGATCAAGGACTGGAAAATAAAAATCCAGGACACCGTCGCCGACAACGCCTCGGCCGCCGCGTTCGTGCTTGGCGACGGCGTGGCCGACCCGCGTGAGATCGACCTGGCGTGCGTGGGCATGACCCTGGAAAAGAACGGCGAGATCGTCGCCACCGGCGCCGGTGCGGCGGCCCTTGGTCACCCGGCGAATGCCGTGGTGTGGCTGGCCAATACCCTGGGGCGCCTGGGCATCCCGTTGAAGAAAGGCGAGGTGATCCTGTCCGGGTCCCTGGCCGCCATGGTCCCGGTACAGCCCGGCGACCAGTTGCGCATGAGCCTGGGCGGTATCGGCTCGGCTTCCATCCGATTTGTTTGAAGGACAACCCCATGAACCTGTCAGCCGCAACCATCGCCGAACTGGCCATCCATTTGGAAAACGCCGAGCTCAATCGTGAAGCCGTGGCCAAGATCACCGATGCCCACCCGGACATGGACTGGGAAGACGCCTACGCGATCCAGAACGCCATTCGCGCCAACAAGGAGGCGCGGGGCGTGCGCATCGTCGGCCTGAAGATGGGCCTGACGTCCTTTGCCAAGATGAAGCAGATGGGCGTCACCGAGCCGATCCACGGCTTTATCACCGACTACGGTTCCTGCGCCGACGGTTCGGTGATCGACGTCGACACGCTGATCCACCCCAAGGTCGAAGCCGAAATCGCCTTTGTGCTCAAGCACCCGCTCAAAGGACCGGGCGTGCACGTGGGGGATGTGCTGGCGGCTACCGATTTCATTTTGCCGGCGGTGGAAGTGATCGACTCGCGTTATGAAAACTTCCGCTTCGACCTCAAGAGTGTGATCGCCGACAACACCTCGTCCGCGCGTTTCGTCACCGGTGGCCAGGCCCGCAGCCCGCTGGGCATCGACCTCAAGTGCCTGGGCGTGGTGATGGAAAAGAACGGTGAAGTGGTCGCCACCGCCGCCGGTGCCGCCGTCCTCGGCCACCCGGCGCAAAGCGTGGCGATGCTCGCCAATATGCTCGCCAGCCAGGGCAAGGAACTGCCCGCCGGCACCTTCATCATGACGGGCGGCGTGACCGAAGCCATCGCGGTGCAGGCGGGCGACCAGATCACCGTGCGCTACCAGCACCTGGGCAGCGTTTCCATGCGTTTTGCCGCCAAGTCCGAGTGAGGAAAGCACCATGCCGATCATGCAGGTTTATCTGATGGAAGGCCGCGACGACGAACAGAAGGCGCGGTTGATCGAAGCATTGACCGAGGCTGCGGTCGCATCGATCCAGGCCCCGCGAGAGTCCGTGCGGGTGATCATCACCGAAGTGCCGAAGACCCAGTTCGGGATCGCCGGCAAAACCGCCAAGGCCCTGGGGCGCTGACATGAATACACACAAGAAGAACGTCGCAATCATCGGCTCGGGCAACATTGGCACCGACCTGATGATCAAGATCCTGCGTCATGGCCAGCAGTTGCAGATGGCGGTGATGGTGGGCATCGATGCCGCCTCCGACGGCCTGGAGCGGGCGCGACGCCTGGGCGTGGCCACCACCCACGCGGGCGTCGCGGGGCTGGTGCGCATGCCCGAGTTTGCCGGCATCGATATTGTCTTCGACGCCACCTCGGCCACCGCCCATGTGGCCAACGATGCACTGCTGCGCCAGCACAAACCGGGCATCCGCGTGATCGACCTGACGCCGGCGGCCATCGGGCCGTACTGCGTGCCGGTGGTGAACCTGGACACCAACCTGGCGGCGCTCAACGTGAACATGGTCACGTGCGGTGGCCAGGCGACCATTCCGATGGTGGCGGCGGTGTCCCGGGTGGCCAAGGTGCATTACGCGGAGATCATCGCGTCCATCAGCAGCAGATCCGCCGGCCCCGGCACCCGGGCGAACATCGACGAATTCACCGAAACCACCGCCCAGGCCATCGAGGCGGTAGGCGGCGCGGGCAAGGGCAAGGCGATCATCGTGCTCAACCCGGCCGAACCGCCATTGATGATGCGCGACACGGTGTACGTGTTGTCGGAGGCGGCGAATCAGGCGGAGGTGGAAGCCTCCATCGAAGACATGGCCAATGCGGTCACTGCCTATGTGCCGGGCTATCGCCTGAAGCAGAAGGTGCAGTTCGACGTGATCGCGCCCGAGGCACCCTTGAACATTCCCGGGCTGGGCCGTTTCAGCGGTTTGAAGACCACGGTGTTCCTCGAAGTCGAAGGCGCCGCCCATTACCTGCCGGCCTACGCCGGCAATCTCGACATCATGACCTCCGCCGCGCTGGCCACCGCCGAGCGCATGGCGCAGGCTTTGTGAGGCCCCGACCATGACCTTCAACCCTGGCAAGAAGCTGTATATCAGCGACGTGACCCTGCGGGACGGCAGCCATGCCGTGCGTCACCAGTATTCCCTCGACAACGTGCAAACCATCGCCCGTGCCCTGGACAAGGCCCGTGTCGATTCCATCGAAGTGGCCCACGGCGACGGGCTGCAAGGCTCCAGCTTCAATTACGGGTTTGGCGCCCATACCGACCTTGAGTGGATCGAGGCGGTCAGCGATGTGATCAGCCACGCCAAGGTCGCCACCCTGTTGCTGCCGGGCATCGGCACCGTGCACGACCTCAAGGCCGCGTACAACGCTGGCGCGCGGGTGGTGCGGGTCGCGACCCATTGCACCGAGGCCGACTGCGCGCGCCAGCACATCGAGTACGCGCGCACCCTGGGCATGGACACCGTGGGCTTCCTGATGATGAGCCACCTGACCAGCCCGCAGAACCTGGCCATCGAAGCAAAGAAAATGGAGAGCTACGGCGCCACCTGCATCTACGTGGTGGACTCCGGCGGGGCCATGGGCATGCACGATATCCGCGAGCGCTTCCGTGCGGTGAAGGCCGTGCTCAAGCCCGAGACCGAAACCGGCATGCATGCCCACCATAACCTGTCGCTGGGCGTTGCCAACTCCATCGTCGCCGTGGAGGAGGGCTGCGACCGCATCGACGCCAGCCTCGCCGGCATGGGCGCCGGTGCCGGCAATGCGCCGCTGGAGGTGTTCATCGCCGCTGCCGACCGCATGGGCTGGAACCACGGCACCGACCTCTACGCGCTGATGGACGCCGCCGACGACATCGTGCGCCCGCTGCAGGATCGCCCGGTGCGCGTCGACCGCGAGACCCTGGCCCTGGGTTATGCCGGGGTGTATTCGAGCTTTCTGCGCCATGCCGAAGTCGCCGCCCGGCGCTACGACCTCAAGGCCGTGGACATTCTGGTGGAACTGGGCAAACGCCGCATGGTGGGCGGCCAGGAGGACATGATCGTCGACGTCGCACTCGACCTGCTGAACCGGCACTGACAGGTGACGCATGAGCAAGCTTTTGTGGTGAGCGGGCTTGTCCCGCGCTGGGCTGCGAAGCGGCCCCAAAACCTGATTGCTCGAACCTGCCGGAGAAATGCGGTGGCTTTAATTGGGGCTGCTTCGCAGCCCAGCGCAGGACAAGCCTGCTCACCACAAAAGAGCCACTCACCAGGTCAAGTTTGATCATTCTCAGGCGGAGTGGACGATCGCTTTTGCAGTACATTGGCTTCACCCCAAGACAAATCCAAAAACAGGGGAACATTGATGAACAGCAAGACTGCCAACATCGGCGCGACAATCGATAACAACAGGATCTCCGGCTACCAGATCATGGTGCTGCTCCTGTGCTTCCTGGTGGTGCTGGTGGACGGTTTCGACACCGCCGTCATCGGCTACATCGCCCCGGCCCTGCGCCAGGAGTGGGGCCTGCAGGCGGCGCAACTGTCCCCGGCCTTCGGCGCCGGGCTGTTCGGCCTGATGGTCGGCGCGTTTATCTTCGGCCCGGTGGCCGATGCCTACGGGCGCAAGAAGGTGCTGCTGGTGTCGGTGCTGATCTTTGGCATTGGCACCCTGGCCTCGGCGTATTCCACGTCCATCGAGATGCTCACCGCGCTGCGCTTTCTCACCGGCATCGGCCTGGGCGGGGCAATGCCGACGTGCATCACCTTGAGTTCCGAGTACTCGCCGGCCCGGCGCCGGATGATCATGGTCACCTTGAGCTACAGCGGTTTCACCACCGGTCTTGCGCTCGGCGGTGCGGTGGCCAGCCAGATCATTCCGGCGTTCGGCTGGCGCGGCGTACTGATGATCGGCGGGATCGTGCCGTTGCTGTTGCTGCCGTTGCTGGCCTGGTTGCTGCCGGAGTCGGTGCGCTTCATGGCCGCTCACCCGCAGCATGCCGATGCGCTGCGCAAGGTGATGGGCAAGATTACCGGACGCAAGGACCTGCACGATGTCACCTTCGTCGAGCCGCAAAGCCAGGTAGCGGTGCGTTCGCCGATCTCGCAACTGTTCATCGAAAACCGCGCCCTGCGCACCGTGCTGTTGTGGGGCACGTTTTTCTGTTCACTGTTTGTGTTCTACCTCCTGACCAGCTGGCTGCCGAGCATCCTCAAGGACGCCGGCTACGACATCGCCGCCGCCGCGCGAATCGGTGCGATGGTGCCGCTGGGCGGTACGGTGGGCGCGATCCTGCTGGCGTTGCTGATGGACCGCGTCAGCCCGTACCGCGTGCTGGGCCTGGCCTACCTGGGGGCGGCGCTGGTGATCGCGCTGATCGGCTTTGCGCTGGCGGATGCGTTCTGGCTGGGGCTCACGGTGTTCATGGTCGGCTTTGGCGTCGCTGGGGCGCAGAACGGCTTGAACCTGCTGTCCGCCAGCATTTACCCGACCGCCGCCCGGGCCACGGGGGTGAGCTGGGCCATGGCCAACGGCCGGGTGGGCTCGATCATCGGTTCGGTGCTGGGCGCGTGGCTGATCGCACAACTGGGCCAGCCGTCGGTGTTCTTCCTGGTGCTGGCGATTCCGGCGCTGTTCGGTTCGATTGCGATCTTCTCGCTGCAATTCATGACCGAAAAAAAGCCGGCGCCTGAGGTCACCGTACTCCCCACCTGACACCCCAACCCTTGTGGGAGCTGGCTTGCCAGCTCCCACCGTTGATCGGCGTTATTGCTTCACCCCACACAACAATAAAAGCCAACGGGTACACCCTCATGAAAACTTCCGTATTCCAAGCGGCGCCTGCGTGCGCCTGCGTTTTGCTCGCCGTCAGCACTGTGGCCCAGGCTGAAGGCTTCCTCGATGACGCCCATGCCAAGCTCGAGGCGCGCAACGTCTACTTCAACCAGGACAACCGCAGCGGCCCGGCCCAGCCGTCCAGGCTGGAGGAGTGGGGCCAGGGTTTTATCCTCAACGTCAATTCCGGCTACACCCAGGGGCCGGTGGGTTTTGGCGTGGATGCGCTGGGCATGCTCGGCATCCGCCTGGACTCCGGGCGCGGCACCCATGGCAACCCCAACAGCGTGACCCAGGGCGGGTTCGTGTTCCCCACCGACAGCGATGGGCGCGCAGTGAGTGACTTCAGCAGCCTCGGGCTGACCGGCAAAATGCGGGTGGCCAAGACCGAACTGAAAGTGGGCACCCTGATGCCAAGGCTGCCGGTGGTGGTCTACAACGATGGCCGCCTGTTGCCGGAAACCTTTCAGGGCTGGCAGGCCACCTCCAAAGACTTTGACAACTTCACCCTGATAGGCGGGCGCCTGAGCGGCGTGAAAAGCCGCAATTCGTCCAACAACGAAGACCTCGCCATCAGCGGTGCCGGCGGCCCGGCAGGCAAGCGCAGCAACCAGTTCTACTACGCCGGTGTGGATTACACGCTGCGCCCGAACCTGCTGTTGCAGTACTACTACGGTGACCTTGAAGACTTTTACCAGCAACACTTCGTCGGCCTGGTCCACACCCTGACCTTGCCGGTGGGCAGCCTCAAAAGCGACCTGCGCTTTTTCGACAGCTCATCGGACGGCCGCAATGGCAGTGCCGCCGGACGTGCCGAGGGCTATCGCAGCACCGGCTACCACAACAATGGCGAAGTGGATAACCGCGTGCTGGCGGGGCTGTTCACCTACAGCCTGGGCGGTCATGCGGTGAGCCTAGGCTACCAGCACCTCAACGGTTCCAGCGACTTTCCGTTCCTCAACCAGGGCGACGGTTCGGCCACCTACCTGATCACCGATCGCCAGACCGGCGCACGCTTCCAGCGCGCCGGGGAGAACACCTGGGTGGCGCAACACGCGTTCAACTTCGCCACGGTGGGGGTGCCGGGGTTGACCTCCCAAGTGGTCTACCAGCGCGGCGGTGATATCAAGTCCGACCAGGGCCGGCAGCACGAGTGGGAGCGTGACGTGATGCTGACCTACGCGTTCCAGAGCAAGGCCCTCACCGGGTTTGCCGTGCAATGGCGCAACGCGATGCTGCGCAGCACCGTGGCCACCCAGCGGGACCTGGATGAAAACCGGTTGTATCTGACGTATACCCGCGCGCTGTTCTGACTCGAGGCGTGTGGATGTCTCAGGGGCCCCATCGCAGGCAAGCCAGCTCCCACAGAGGAAGGTGATGCCTTGCGATCTGTGGGAGCGGGCAAGTCGAAGCGTCGAACCGCCGCTCCCACATTCAGTTCGGTGTTGTGCCTGTTAATACTGCCTGCTCGCGCTCCGCACTGTTGACGTTGACAGTGCGGGCGAAGCTCACGCCATCGCCTTCAAACACGCACACCACCCGATCCCGGAACGCGGTCTGCGGGTAGATCCAGGTCATTTCCAATGTTTGGGCATCCAACCAGCGTGCACCGGCGACGATCTGCGCATCGTGGAATTCATAGCCATGGTGCAACGCCCGGCCCGGCAGGCTGGTGAGGCCGCTGAGCCAGTGCTCGATGCCCACTTGCACGCGATGGGTGGCGTGTTCGTCGGTGAGTGCGAAGGTCAGCACATCGCCAGCAACGTCGAACGACAATTGCTGCACGCCCAGGCTGTTCGGCGCCATCGCGAATACCCGTGTCGAATCCGCAGGTGCGGCACAGGCCGAGACCAATGCCGGACGCTCGGCCATGCTTGCCAGGCGCCGCTCCAGCCGGGCATCGGCCTCGGGGTTGATGCACGGGTCAGCACCCAACACCGCAGGGAAATACCGCTCGATAAACGGCACGATTTCAGCCGAGTTCTTCATGCCGCCCACCAGGACCAGGGTTGCGTTCTGTTCGCGGTACACCGCTGCCATTTGCACGAATACCCCCAGGGCGCTGAACGCCGGGCGCGGTTTCATCATCCAGTGGTAGCCGTAACGGCTGTCGGGCCCACCCTGGGGCTTGGTCGCGGCCTCGACCCAGGCCACCGGCAGGACTTGTCGGCCTTCCCAAACGCCATTTTGTGCGTGCAGCACCGCCAGCTTGAGCGCCGCCGACACCGGCGCCGTAAGGCCGTTGCCGCCGGGATTCACCCCGTCGGGGCCGATATCCCAGGTTTCGTTGTGAATGGCCAGCGGCTGGAACAGGCGCGGCTTGAGGTACTGGTGCAGGGTTTGCCCGGTGACGCGGTTGATCAGCGCCGAGAGCATATAGCTGGCCGCACTGGTGTAGACGTATTCGGTGCCGGGCGCATAGGCCAGGGGAATCTTGAAGAACTCGGCGATCCAGCTGGTGGCGATGCCGCGCCACACCGAGCCGGAGGTGTTGCTGGCGTGGCCGGTGCGCATGGTCAGCAGGTGTTCGACGGTCATGTCGGCCAGGCGCGGGTCGGCGTCGGGCGGCACGTCGTCGGGAAAGAAGCTCACCAACCGGTCATCAAGCCTGAGCAAGCCTTCGTCGATGGCCAGGCCGATGGCGCAACCGGTGAAGCTCTTGGCCATGGAGTGCAGCACGCGGGGCTCGTTGGGGTCCACCGGCCAGGTCCAGCCTTCGGCGACCACATGGCCATGGCGGTGCAGCATGAAACCGTGCAGGTCGAGGCCGGCGGCCTTGACCTCGTCGAGAAAGGCAATCAGGCGGTCGGGGTCCACACCCACGCTGCTGGCGCTGGCGCGGGGCAAACCGTCATAGGAAATCGGAGGCATGAAGGGGCTCGCGGGTAGGGTGGCTCAACGGCTGCGGTGCACCAGCCGGGAATAGGAAATCAGCATGCTGGTCAGCTCCTGGCTGACCCCGGTAAGGGGCGCGGAACGGCGGCTGATCAAGCACACATCACGCGGTGCCAGCGGCTCGTCGATGGCGATGGTGGTGAGTGCGCTGGAAAACAGTTTCATGCCCGGCAGCATGCGCGGCTCGATGGTCAGGTAGTCGGTTTCCGAGACGATATGCAGGGTTTCCAGCAGCGAATCGGTGGTGATCGCGATCTTCGGCGGCGCCAGGCCCTGGGTGCGGAACAGCTGGACCAGGCGGTTTTCCGCACCGCCGATCACGCCGGTGGAGCGCACGCTGATCCATTGGCAGTCCACCAGTTCCTGGACCGACCTGGCCTGGGCCAACGGGTGGCCCTTGCGCGCAATGATGCCGGCGCTGGAGCTATAGAGGCGGTCGATGGACAGGTCGATGTCGGTGACGTTCGGCGCCAGCGGGCACAGCACGAAATCCAGGCGGCCATCGCGGACTTTTTCCACCAGGCCCTTGGTGGTGCCGCTGGCGACGTGCACCTGGATGCGCGGGAAGCGTTGGGTGAAGTTGCTCAGCACCGGCACCAGCAGTTCGGCCAGGGGCTCGGAGGTGACACCCAGATCGATATGGCCTTCGGGTTCGCCTTTCCAGGGTTGCAGGTCGAGTACCGCGCGTTCGCAGTCGAGGGTGATGGAGCGCGCGCGTACCAGGAACACCTCACCGGCGGCGGTCAGGTTGATGCCCTGGTTGGAGCGCTGCAGCAGCACTACGCCCAGTTCCTTTTCCAGGCTCTGGATCGACTGGGTCAGGGTGCTTTGCGCCACATCCAGCTGACGAGCCGCCGAGCGGAAACTGCCTTTTTCGACCACGGCGCAGAACGCACGCAGATGGGTGAGAGTCATGGACGACGGCCTCGTTTGGAATCGATTGAACCCTTGAATACCGGCCAGCTTATCTGATGGCTCCTGGTGCGCACAGATCGTTTTTATCGATCAGGTTCATTATTTTTGAACGCCTGCAAACGCCGCCCGGGCCTGATTTTTCGGTAGGCTGGGGGCAGGGCGGAGGATGCTTGGCAGGTGATCGGAAAAGCCGAGCCTGATCACCTGGAGCGTTCTTCTCAAGCTTGCCGGACCGGGCATAAGATCGGTCCAGGAACATTCGCCAACCGTGACGGCGACTAAAACAACAACAACTATCCAGGTGTTCGGCCGTGCCTTTCTTTGGGTCCTGCCAGCGTCCGAACCCAAGCGTAAGGATCATTTAAGGTGCATTTATCATGAACAAGACTTTAATCCTGGCAGGCGCCTTGTCTGCGGCGCTGATGGGCACTGCCCACGCAGAAAGTGTGTTGAAGGTGGCGCTCAATGCCGACATCCGCAGCACCGACCCGGGCGTGAACCGTGACACCAACTCCGATGCGGTGATCATGCACATCACCGAAGGGCTGGTGGCCTTCCGTGAAGACGCTACCGTCGGCCCTTTGCTCGCCAAGGACGTGCAGGTGTCCGACGACGGCTTGCGCTATACCTTTCATCTGCGCGACGGGGTGAAGTTCCAGAACGGTCAGCCGCTGACCTCCGCCGAGGTGCTATGGACCTGGAGGCGCTTCCTCGACCCCAAGACCCAATGGCGCTGCGCACCTGAATTCGATGGCCATGGCGGCGCGAAGATCGTCGACATGAGCGCCCCGGACCCACTGACCGTGGTGTTCACCCTCGACAAGCCCAACGGTCTGTTCCTCACCAGCACCGCGCTGCCTGAATGCGGCGGCAGCGGCATCCTGAGCCCGGACTCGCTCAACGCCGACGGCAGCTGGAAAGCTCCGGTCGGCACCGGCCCGTTCCGCCTGGGCGACTGGAAGCCCGGTCAATATGTAGAGCTGTTGCGCAATGCCGGCTACACCGCCCGCGATGAAAAAGACCCCGACGGCTATACCGGCAACAAAACCACCACGCTCGACCGTGTGCGCCTGCTGGTGATCCCGGATCCGGCGGCGGCCAAGGCGGCATTGCTGTCGAAGAACGTTGACCTGCTGATCGACGTCACCCCACTGGACGCCACTGAACTGGCGGCCCATTCGAATGTGCGGGTGACCTCCAGCGGCACCATGTCGGTCAATGCCTTGCTGTTCCAGACCCGCGATCCGTTGCTCAAGGACGTGCGCCTGCGCCAGGCCATCGCCCATGCCCTGGACTCCGCGCAAATCGTCGAAGCCCTCACCGGCGGCCGTTCCAGGGCCAACAACTCGATGGTCGCCAGTGGCAGCCATTACCACACCGCCGTCGAGGACCTGGGGTTTGCCTTCGACCCGGCCAAGACCGCGCAATTGCTGCGCGAAGCCGGCTACAAGGGGGAGCCGATCAAGCTGATCGTCAACAAGCGCTACGCGGCGATCTTCGACATGGGCGTGTTCGTGCAAGCCATGGCCAAGGCCAGCGGCATCAACCTGGAACTGGAAACCCTGGAGTGGGGCACCCAGCTGGAGCGCTACCAGAGCGGCAACTACCAGATGATGGCGTTCCCGTACTCCGAGCGCCTGGACCCGGCGCTGAGTTTCGACTCGATGACCGGCGACAAGGACAAGGAAACCCGCAAGGTCTGGGACAACCCCCAGGCGCGCGAATGGTTGCGTGAAGCCCAGCGCGAAGGCGACGTGAACAAGCGTCAGGCGCTGTTCGATCAACTGCATCGGCAGATGATCAAGGACGTGCCGATGATCCCGATGTACAACGGCAACGCCATCGCCGCCAGCCGTGACTACGTCAAGGGCCTGCGCACCTGGCCGGTGTCCAAGCCACGCCTGTGGACCGTCAGCGTCCCCGCTTCCGGGAGCAATTGAGGATGTTTCGTTTTATCTCCCAACGCCTGGCGATGTCGGTTCCGACCTTGCTGCTGATCTCGCTGATGGTCTTCGCGATCATCCGCCTGGTCCCGGGTGACCCGGCGTTGCTGATGCTCGGCGATATGGCCGACGCCCACAGCCTGGAAGTGGCGCGAGCCTCCCTGGGCCTGGACCAGCCGTTGCCGGTGCAGTTCGTGATCTGGCTCAAGGCGGTGCTCAGCGGCGACCTCGGGCATTCGATCACCACCAACGAGGCGGTGCTGCCGCTGATCCTGGATCGTTTCCAGGTCAGTGCCGGGATTGTGCTGGTCTCGGTGTTGCTGGCGGCCTTGATCGCGGTGCCGGCGGGCTTGCTCGCGGCGTGGAAGCAGGACAGTGCGATGGACTTCGGCGTGGTCTCTACCGCCACGCTGTTGCTGTCGATCCCGAGCTTCTGGCTGGGCCTGCTGTTGCTCTATGCGTTCGGCATCAAACTGGGCTGGCTGCCGGTGGTGGGGTATGTGTCGTTCGGCCAGGCGCCGTGGCAGGCCCTGAGTTTTGTGGTGCTGCCGATTGTCACCCTGACCCTGGTGGAGCTGGGCGCGATTACCCGCATGGCCCGGGCCAGCGCGATTGAAGTGCTGCGCCTGGAGTACATCACCCATGCCCGCGCCAAGGGCCTGTCGGAACGCGCCGTGTTGTGGCGCCATGCGCTGCGCAATTCGTTCGCCCCGACCCTGACCCTGATCGGCCTGATCCTTGGCAACCTGCTCAGCGGCATCGCGGTGCTCGAAACCGTGTTCACCCTGCCGGGCATCGGTCGCCTGATGGTCGACGCCATCTATGCCCGGGACTATCCGGTGCTGCAAGGCTGCCTGCTGCTGGTGACCTTTGTCTATGTGCTGGTCAACCTGTTGGTGGACCTGCTGTACCCGCTCTTCGACCCCAGGGTTAAGTTATGAATAAGCCGCTTCCTGTTGCACCCGAGGTGCTGTTGCCCGCACCGGGGCGTGCCCCCAGGGCCTGGCGTGTGCCGCCGTTGAATGCGCTGATCGGTGCGCTCCTGCTGGCCTTGCTGTTGACCATGGCCGCCGTCGGCCTGGTATGGACACCCCACGATCCGCTGGCGCTGAACCTGCTGGCGCGGTTGCAGGCGCCTACCGCTGCGCACTGGCTGGGCACCGATGAATATGGCCGCGATGTATTGAGCCGCCTGATGATCGGCGCGCACACCAGCCTGTGGGTGAGTGTGTTGACCGTGAGCATGGCGATTGTCGCCGGCACTTTTCTCGGTTTGCTCTCCGGCTTCCTGCGCGGCTGGGTCGACCGTGGCCTGATGATGGTCAACGACGCACTGCTGGCGTTCCCCGGCATCCTCTTGGCCCTGGGCCTGATGGCGATCATCGGCCCGAGCCTGTACGGCATCGTCTTCGCCCTGAGCCTGGCCTACACGCCATCGGTGGTACGGGTGGTGCGCGGCACGGTGTTGTCGCTGCGTGAAAAAGAGTTCGTCGAGGCCTCGCGGGTGATCGGCAATTCGGAGCTGTACACCATGCTGCGCCACATCGCGCCGAACTGTGTGGCGCCAGTGTGCGTGCTGGCTACCAGCATGTTCGGCTGGGCGATTCTCGCGGAAAGCTCCCTGAGCTTCCTGGGGCTGGGCGTACCGCCACCGGCGGCGACCTGGGGCAACATGCTCGCGGCCAGCCGGCCGTACATCGCCACGGCCAGCTGGCTGGGGCTGTTTCCCGGTGTCTGCATCGCCATGGCGTTGCTGGCCTTCAACCTGTGTGGCGACGCCTTGCGCGACCGCCTTGACCCACGGATGAGTAAATGACCATGACTGACGTACTGTTGGCCGTCGATCACCTGAAAATCCGCATCGGTTCCCACGGCCCGCTGGCGGTCAATGACCTGAGCTTCACCATTGCCCCCGGTGAAATCGTCGCGCTGGTGGGGGAGTCGGGCAGCGGCAAGACCATGGCCGCCCGCGCCGCCATCGGCCTGTTGCCACCGCCGCTGGAACACTGCGGTGGCCAGGTGCGGTTCCAGGGCCATGACCTCAATGCACTCCAGCCCGAGCAACTGCGCGCACTGCGTGGCGCGAAGATCGGCATGGTGTTCCAGGAGCCGATGGTCTCGCTCAACCCGTCCATGAGCATCGGCGAGCAGATGGCCGAGGGCCTGCGCCTGCACACCCAAATGACGGAGGCGCAGATCCGCGAGCGCAGCCTGGAGATGCTCGGCCATATCGGCATCAAGGACGCGGAGCGTTGCCTGGCGGCGTTTCCCCATGAGTTCTCCGGCGGCATGCGCCAACGCATCATGCTCGCCTCGGTAATGCTGTTGCGTCCGGCGCTGCTGATCGCCGACGAACCGACCACCGCGCTCGATTGCCTGGCGCAACTGGACGTGTTGAAGCTGATGCTCGATCTGACCCGCGAGCAGGGCACGGCGATTCTGTTTATCAGCCATGACCTGTCGCTGGTAGCGCGTTATGCCGACAAGGTGGTGGTGATGCGCGAAGGCCGCGCGGTGGAGCAGGGCAGCATCGAACAGATCCTGCTGGCGCCCAAGGCCGAGTACACCCGGCAACTGCTGGAGGCCTTGCCGCGTCGGGGTGAGCTGACGCCATTGCCCCAGGCCGAGCGGCCTTTGCTGAGCGTCAAGGACGTGTGCATCGAACACCCGGGGCCGCGCAGCCTGTGGGGACGCACCGCGTTCAAGCGCGTGGTGCATTCGGCCAACCTGACCATCGCACCGGGGGAAACCCTGGCGCTGGTGGGCGGCAGCGGTTCGGGCAAGACCACCCTGGGCCGGGCGATAGTCGGCCTGAACAAAGCCTGTGCCGGCGCCATCGAGTTCGAAGGCGTGGACATTCTCAAGTCCGGCAACCGTGAGCATCGCCTGCAATGCCAGATGATTTTCCAGGACCCGTACTCGTCCCTCGACCCGCGCATGAAGATCGGCGATATCCTCGCCGAGCCCTTGCGTCACGTCCCCGGCATGAGTGCCGAACAGAAGCGTGAACGGGTGGCGAAAACCCTGCTGGATATCGGCCTGGCCGAGCAGTTCGTCGACCGCTTCCCCCATCAGCTTTCCGGCGGTCAGCGCCAGCGTGTCGCCATTGGCCGCGCCCTGGTGCGCCACCCGCGATTGGTGATTGCCGATGAGCCGATTTCGGCGCTGGACATGACCATCCAGAAGCAGATTCTGGAGCTGTTCGAACGCTTGCAGGCCCAGTACGGATTTGCCTGTCTGTTTATCTCTCACGATCTGGCGGCGGTGGAGCGCATCGCACACCGGGTCGCGGTGATGAGCGAGGGCAAGGTGGTGGAAATGGGCGCCCGCGACGAGATCTTCGACCGCCCGCAACACCCCTACACCCGCAAGCTGCTGGCCGCCGCCAGCCCCTTGGAGAAACTTGAAAACGGTGGCTACCGCATCCGCCAGGGCCCCGTGCCGCTAGCGCTGTAACCCAGGACTGACTTCACACGCCGCGCAAATCCCGGATTTGCGCGAACGGCGAAGCCATGCCCGAAGAACAATAAAAACACCCCCCAACCCCCAACTGCCAGGAGCTAAAAAAATGAAAAAAACCCTGACTCAACTCATCACCGGCGTCGGCGTCGTGAGCAGCGGGATGGTCCCGTTCGCCGCCCAGGCCGACTTCATCAAGGACAGCAGCGGCACCCTGGAATTGAAGAACTACTACTTCAATCGTGACTACCGCGAAGAGGCCAGCCAGTCGGTGCGGGCCGAATGGGCCCAGGGCTTTCTGCTGGGCATCAAGTCCGGATTCACCGAGGGCACCGTGGGCTTCGGCCTGGACGCCATCGGCATGCTCGGCTTGAAACTCGACTCCAGCCCGGACAAGTCCGGCACCGGTCTGCTGCAACGCGACAGCGACAAGCGTGCCTCTGACAACTACTCCAAGCTCGGTGTGACCGCCAAGGCGCGCCTGGCCAAGAGTGAGTTGCGCGTGGGCTACCTGGTGCCGGATTTGCCGACCCTGCAACCCAATACCAGCCGGCTGTTCCCGCAGTCGTTCAGCGGTACCCAACTGGTGTCCAACGACATCACGAACCTCAAGCTCAGCCTCGGCCAGCTTGACCAGGCCAAGGACCGCGACTCCACCAACTACGAAGACATGAAGCTGACCACTGTCAGCAAGGTCTACAAAAGCACGGCCCTGAGCGACCAGTTCCGCTTCGCCGGCGGCGACTACTCGCTGACCCCCAATACCTTGCTCAGTTACCACTATGCGCAACTGGACAGCATCTACCACCAGCAATACGGCGGCTTCAAGAACAGCTTCGGCCTGGGCCCCGGCACACTGAAAACCGATGTGCGTTACTTCAAGGCCGACAAGGACGGTGCGGGCCTGGCGGGCGATGTCGACAACCGTGCGCTGAGTACCCGGTTGACCTACCAGTACGGCGGGCACAGCCTCGGCGGCGGCTTCCAGCGCCAGTTCGGCACCACGCCGTTCACCTACCTGGACGGCTCCATCACCTACCTGTTCACCGAGTACCAGTTCAGCAACTTCACCCAGACCAAGGAACAAGCCTGGCACGCGCGCTACGAGTACAACTTTGCCGACCTGGGCCTGCCGGGCCTGCTGTTCGGGGTGAAATACGCCAAGGGTGATTCGGCCGAAGTCGTCGGTTTCAATGGCGAAGGCCGTGAATGGGAACGTGACCTGGACATCAGCTACGTGGTGCAGAACGGTCCGTTCAAAGGTGTGTCGATGCGTTGGCGCAACGCCCTGGCCAAGGGCAACTTCTACAACGACGTCAACGAGAACCGCGTGCTGCTGGGGTACACCCTGGCGCTCTGGTAACGGCGTTATGTGGGAGCGGGCTTGCCCGCGATGGCGGCATCACGGCCAACAGCAATGTTGCCTGGCATACCGCTATCGCAGGCAAGCCAGCTCCCACACTGATCGGATTTGCAGATCAAGATAGTCCGGGCCGCCCTTACAGGTGATCACACCGGCTCGTTAGTATTTCTTCAGCGTCCATCACTCGAATATCGAGATTTCCGGTTTATGAAACTTAATCAACACCCTTTGCTGCAAGCGACACCGGGCACCCACAGGTACGTGGACAGTGAGCATTACGGCGCGGCGGGTGCAGGTCGAAAAATCTATATTCAGGCGGCGCTGCATGCCGATGAAACCCCGGCCATGCTGGTGGCCGCGCACCTGCGTCGGCAACTGGCGGCGCTGGAAAATGCCGGCCGCCTGAACGCGCAGGTGGTGCTGGTGGCGGTGGCCAACCCGACCGGTCTGGGCCAGTCCATCATGGGGGCGCCCAGCGGGCGCTTCGAACTGGGCAGCGGGCGCAACTACAACCGGGGTTTCCCGGTGCCGTATCAGGCCATCGCCGATAAGGTGGAGCATCGGCTCGGTCAGGACATCCACGCCAACCGCGAGCTGATCCGCCAGGCCTGGGGCGAATGCCTGCGCGCCGCCCAGCCGATGGACGAATACCAGTCGCTGCAACAGACCCTGATGCTGCTGGCCCACGACGCCGATATCGTGCTGGACCTGCATTGCTCCCGCGAAGCGGCGATGCACCTGTACACCGGCGAAGCGGTGTGGCCGACCATCGAGCCGTTGGCGCGCTATATCGGCGCCGAAGCCACCTTGCTCGCCACCGACTCACAGGCCAACTCGTTCGACGAAGCGCTGTACCTGTTGTGGGTCAACTTGCGCGAGCGCTTCGGCGAGCGTTTCCCGATTCCGGACAGCAGCATCGCGGTGACGGTGGAACACCGGGGCCAGCGCGATGTGTCCTATGAACTGGCCGAGCACGACGCCACGGCCATCATCGATTACCTGACTCACCTGGGCGCCATCGAAGGCACGCCGCGCCCGCTGCCGGCGCTGCGCAGCCCGGCCACGCCACTGGCCGGCAGCGAGCAGTTTTACGCGCCGAGTGCCGGGGTGCTGGTGCACCGCGCGGCGGTTGGCAGCCGCATCGAGGCGGGGCAGGCGCTGTTCGACATCGTCGACCCCCACAGCGGCCAGACCGTCACGGTCAGCAGCCAGACCACCGGTGTGTTGTACATGCGCCGTGATGTGCGCTTCGTGAAGCCGGGCGACCCGCTGGGCCGGGTCTCCGGTGCCACGCCGATTCGCAGCGGAAAACTCTTGAGTGCGTGATGTGTAACGCAGTCCAACTGTGGGAGCTGGCTTGCCTGCGATAGCGGTGGGTCAGTTAATGAATCGGGTGACTGATCGGCCGCATTCGCGGGCAAGCCCGCTCCCACAGTTGATCTTCATTGTTTATTTGATTTTTATCAGGCAGGACATTTCTCCATGCATTCCAACCCGGCAATCACCCTCGAAAACCAATTCTGCGCCCATAACTATTCGCCGCTGCCGGTGGTCATCGTCAAGGGCGAGGGCGTGTGGGCCGTTGGCGATGACGGCAAGCGCTACCTGGACATGATGTCGGCGTATTCCGCGGTCAGCCACGGCCATGTGCACCCGCGTATTCGCGCGGCGGCGGTGGCGCAGATCGACAAGATCAGTGTGGTGTCGCGGGCGTTCTACAGCGAACCGCTGGGCAACTTCCTCAAGGCGCTGTGCCGTATCACCGGGTTTGATTCGGTGCTGCCGATGAACAGCGGCGCCGAGGCAGTGGAAACCGCGATCAAGGCCGCACGGCGCTGGGGTTATCGGGTCAAGGGCATTGCCGCGAACCAGGCCAGGATCGTGGTGGCCGACAACAATTTCCACGGGCGTACCTCCACCATCGTCGGCTTCTCGTCCGAGCCGGACTACAAGGCTGATTTCGGCCCGTTCTGCAACGGTTTCACCGAGGCGCGCTTCGGTGATATCGAGAGCTTTCGCCAGGCAATCACCGCCGACACCTGTGCGGTGCTGATCGAGCCGATCCAGGGTGAGGCCGGCATCCGGGTGCCGCCTGCCGGTTTTCTGCGTGAGCTGCGCCAGTTGTGCGATGAAACCAACACCTTGCTGATCCTCGACGAGATCCAGTCGGGCCTGGGCCGCACCGGCAAGTGGTTTGCCTTCCAGCACGAAGGCATTCGCCCGGATGCGCTGATCCTGGGCAAGGCCCTGGGCGGCGGGATCATGCCGGTGTCGGCGTTCGTGGCGGACCACTCGGTGATGGACCTGTTCGATGCCGGCAGCCACGGCTCCACCTTCGGCGGCAACCCGCTGGCGGCGGCGGTTGGTCTGGAAGCCTTGAATGTGCTGGAGGAGGAAGGCTTGATCGATAACAGCGCGAACCTGGGGCAGTACCTGGTGGAGCGTCTGGTGGCGATGAACGCGCCGGCGATTCGCGAGATCCGCGGGCGCGGCTTGTGGGTGGGCGTGGAGCTGGACCGCGATGCGCGGCCACTCTGTGAGGCGCTGCTGGCCGAAGGCGTGCTGACCAAGGAAACCCACGAAAATGTGCTGCGCATCGCGCCGCCGCTGTCCATCACCCGTGAGGAACTGGACTGGGGCCTGGCGCGCATCGAGCAGGTGTTTGCGCAACTATGAAGGATCTACTCAATCACTTGGCCGTCGATGGGCAGCGCTACGCCTATATCGATTTGCACAAGCTGCTGACCCCGGCGCAGTTGCAGCGCTTGCCTTATGCGGTACGCATTCTGCTGGAAAACATCGCCCGTTGTGCCCCGCAAGCGCTGCCGACGGTACTGGCGCGCGCCACGGGCAGCGGGCCGGACTGCGAGGTGCCGTTCCAGCCCAATCGGTTGATGTTCCACGACACCACGTGCCTGCCGGCCCTGGCGGACTTCGCCGGGATGCGCGACAGCGTGGCGGAACTGGGTGGCGACCCGCAGGCGGTGAACCCGTCGATCCCGGCGGTGCTGACTATCGATCATTCGGTGATCGTCGAGCACTACGCCGAAGCCGGTGCGGTGGAAGCCAACCTGGACATCGATTTTCGCCGCAACAGCGAGCGCTATCGCTTCATCAAGTGGGCCCAGGCCAGCCTGGACAATTTCAAGGTGATCCCGCCGGGGACGGGGATCATCCACCAGATGAACATGGAGGCCGTCGCCCAGGTGGTGTGGGAAACCCCGACCGCCGACGGCGTGCTGCTGCACCCTGACTGCATGGTGGCCACCGACAGCCACACGCCGATGATCAATGCCATCGGCGTGCTGGGCTGGGGCGTCGGCGGCCTGGAGGGGCAGGCGGCGATGCTCGGCGAGCCGGTGCCGATCCCGTTTCCGCAGGTGGTGGGAATTCGTGTCA
The DNA here is from genome assembly GCF_054071875.1 of Pseudomonas sp. SDO524_S393. Taxonomy (NCBI): domain Bacteria; kingdom Pseudomonadati; phylum Pseudomonadota; class Gammaproteobacteria; order Pseudomonadales; family Pseudomonadaceae; genus Pseudomonas; species Pseudomonas sp. SDO524_S393. Next base: position 37,079 of record NZ_JBSVVZ010000039.1, read on the forward strand.
GCAACGCCTTGCGCGCTGGCGTGACCGCCACCGACCTGGCGCTGACTGTCACCGAGTTGTTGCGCCAGCGCAGCATGGTGGGCAAGTTCGTCGAGTTCTGCGGGCCTGGTTTGTCGAACCTGAGTTGGGCGGCGCGGGGTACCGTAGCGAACATGGCGCCGGAGTATGGCGCCACTGTGGTGTTTTTCCCGTTCGATGACGAGACCCTGAGGTACCTGGCGTTGAGCGCACGGCCGGCGCCGCTGCTGGCCAAGGTGTCGGCGTATATGGCGGCGCAAGCATTGTGGCGCCAGGACGACGCGCCGCAGCCGCAGTTCGATGAGTTGATCGAGCTTGACTTGGCGTCGGTGGAGCCCAGCGTCGCCGGGCCTCATCAGCCCCATCAGCGCCAGTCGCTGGCGCAGGCGGCTGCGTCGTTTCACCGGCATGTGCAGGGCGAGCCGGGACGGCAGTTTATCCAGCCCGGGTTCAATGCGCCGTTGACCCATGGCGCGGTGGTGATGTCGGCGATCACCAGTTGCACCAACACCGCCAACCCGGCGCAGATGATCCAGGCCGGGTTGCTGGCGCGCAATGCGCGGGCGCGTGGCGTTGGGCGCAAGCCGTGGGTGAAGACGTCGCTGTCGCCGGGGTCGCGGGTCGTTGCCGATTACCTGGAGGCGGCGGGGCTGCTGGAGGATTTTGCCACGCTGGGTTTTGACCTGGCGGGCTTTGGCTGCATGACCTGCATCGGCAATTCCGGCAGCCTTGAGGCGCATGTCGAGGCCTTCGCCGAGCAAGGGCTCAAGGGCGTGGTGGTGCTGTCGGGCAATCGCAATTTCGAAGGGCGGGTCAACCCGAAAGTCCCGGCGGGCTACCTGGCTTCACCGGCACTGTGCGTGGCTTATGCGATTGCCGGGAGTATCGATATCGATCTGTCCGCCAGCCCGTTGGCGCTGGATACCCACGGCAAGCCGGTGTACTTGCACGAGTTGATGCCGGGCGATGCCGAGGTGGCGGCGCAGGTGGCGCAGGTCGTGCGCCCGGCGTTGTTCCGGCAACGCGGTGAAATGCTCTGGCAGGGCACCCACCATTGGCAGGCGTTGGAGGCCGATGGCAGTGTGCAATTCGCCTGGGATGCGGACTCCACTTACTTGCGTCGCCCGCAGTACCTGGCGGATGTACACGCCTTGCCGCAGGCGCATTTGTCGGTGAGCAACGCCCGCGCGCTGGTGGTGCTGGGTGACAACGTCACCACTGACCATATCTCGCCCGCCGGGACCATCCCGGCCAATAGCCTGGCCGGAGCCTGGTTGCGTGAGCGCGGCGAAGCCGAGGCGGACTTCAACCAGTATTCGACCCGGCGCAGCAACCATGAGGTGATGGTGCGCGGCGCCTTCACCAACCCGCGACTGACCAACCTGCTCGACCCCACGCAAGCGCCGCGCCAGGGTGTGTGGGCGTGGAACGCCGACCGCAGCGAGTACCAGCCGCTGTACCTGGCCGCACAAAGCTACGCAGGCACGCCCACGGTGCTGTTTGCCGGCATCAACTACGGCGCCGGCTCCAGCCGCGACTGGGCGGCCAAGGTATTGAGCCTGCTGGGGATCAAGGTGGTGGTGGCGCGCAGCATCGAGCGCATTCACCGCAGCAACCTGATCGGCATGGGCGTGTTGCCGCTGGTGTTCGCCGAGGGCGCTTCGGTGCAGGGCGTGCAGCTCGACGGCAGTGAGCGGTTGACGTTCCTGGGGCTGGACAACCTGAAGGTCGGCGAAAACCCGATCACCTTGCAGGTCGAGCGCGCTGACGGACGCGTCGCCGAGCGCCTGTTGGCGCTGCGCCTCGACTCGCAGCAGGAGCTTGGGTACCTTGAGCACGGCGGGGTCTTGCCGTTCGTGATTCGCAAGACCGTGCAACGGACTCGTCAAGGAGCGCTCGATGGTTGATCCCCGTGTCATGCAACAACTGGCCCCTGATGGCGTGCTGCGCGCCGCCATCAACTTCGGCAACCCGGTACTGGCGCAACGCGGTGCGGGGGGCGAGCCGCAAGGGGTTTCGGTGGAACTGGCCAAGGCGTTGGCCGAAGCATTGGGCGTCGAACTGGAATTGGTCACCTTCGAGGCGGCTGGCAAGGTCTTTGCCTCCTTGGCCGAGGATGTCTGGCGTGTGGCATTCCTGGCGATCGAGCCGGTGCGCGAACAGGAGATCGCCTTCAGCGCGCCCTACGTGGAGATCAAGGGCACCTGCCTGGTGGCCAAGGATTCACCGCTCACGCATGTCGCCCAGCTGGACGCACCGGGTCGGCGCATCGCCGTCGGCCAGGGCGCTGCCTATGATTTGTATTTGAGCCGTACGCTCAAGCATGCGCAGTTGGTGCGCGCGCCCACGTCGGCAGCGGCGGTGGACTGGTTTGTCGAGCAGGAACTGGATGCGGCGGCGGGCGTGCGGGATTTCCTGCGTACCCAGGTCAGCGCGCAGCGGCGCCTCCTGGACGATGACTTCATGACCATCCGCCAGGCCATGGCGGTACCGGTGGCGCACGCAGCCGCGGCCGCGTTCGTCAGATCCTTTGTCGAACGGCAGAAGGCCAATGGTGGGGTCAAGCGAGGGTTGCTGGCCAGCGGCCAGAGCGCTGAGTTACAGGCGACGTAGGAAGGCTTTGACGATGTGCCGGGTGGCGTCGGTGGTGTCCAGTTCATCCATGGCGTCATAAGGATGCCACTGGCAATCGACTATTTCGTTGCAAGGTTTTGCATCGGCAATGTTCACCACCGACGCTTCGAACACGTGGTGAACGGTGTCGCGGGCTTTCAATTCCTGCAAATACAGCAGGCCGTCCACGTTCAATCCGGTCTCTTCTTCCAATTCGCGTTCAGCCGCGCCGACCGCGCGTTCATGGCGTTCGACCTTGCCCCCCGGCAACGCCCATTTCGATCTGGCCTTGCGCACGAAGAGGATATGCCCCTCGTGTTCGCAAATGACCGTGGCCCTTGTTTTCATCGTGTTTGCCCCCGCACGGGATGAATGTCACAAAAGTGTAATGCAATTGTCATGCTCAGTGGTTATGGCGCGTGGCGGTGGGGATGTGGATACTGCCGGATTGATGAAAACGGACGAGGAGAGCAGATGAACACCGTACGTTGGGGCATGATCGGTTGCGGCAGCGTCACTGAGTTGAAGAGTGGACCCGCTTTCTACAAAGTGCCAGGTTCGGCGCTCGTGGCCGTGATGGGGCGCCGCGAGGAGGCCGTGCGCGATTATGCGGCGCGCCACGGCATCGCCCGTTTCTACACCGACGCCCAGGCCCTGATCGATGACCCCGAGGTGGACGCGGTGTACATCGCCACGCCGCCCGACAGCCATCTGGAATACAGCCTGATGGTGGCGGCGGCGGGCAAGCATTGCTGTGTCGAGAAACCCATGTCCCTGAATGCCGAGCAGAGCGCCTTGATGCAACGGACGTTCGAGCGGGCCGGCCTGCATCTGTTCGTGTCCTATTACCGGCGTTCGCTGCCGCGCTTTCAGCAGGTGCGTGACTGGCTGCAAGACGGGCGCATCGGCGAGTTGCGCCACCTGAGCTGGACCTTGTGCAAACCGGCGAAACCGGATGACGCCAGCGCCGCCAACTGGCGCACGGACCCGGCGATTGCCGGCGGAGGCTACTTTGCCGATTTGGCCAGCCATGGCTTTGACCTGTTCCAGTACCTGGCCGGGGATATCATCGAGGTGGCCGGTTTTACTTCGCGACAGGAAGGCCGTTATGCCGCTGAAGACGCAGTGACTGCGAGCTGGCGCTTCGCCTCGGGCGCGTTGGGCATGGGGTGCTGGAACTTCGTGGCGGATCGTCGCGAGGACCGGGTGGAACTGATCGGCAGCCATGGGCGTATCCGGTTTTCGGTGTTCGATGACCAGCCGCTGCACCTGGACGGCGAGACCACCGAAGTGCTTGAAGTGCCGTGCCATGCGCATATCCAGTGGCATCATGTGTTGAATATGAATGCCCATATTCGTGGTGAGCGCGAGCATCCTGCGCTGGCGATCGAAGCGTTGAAGACCGATCGCATTCTGGACAAGGTGCTACAGCGAAACCCTTACCTTCCCGGGTAAGGGCGACGGTTTTCTCAAGGAATGGACGAATGAAATATTGGATGGTGGTGTGGCTGGCAATCGCCACAAGTGCAATGGCGGCTCCGCGTAACCAGGGAACGCCGGGCGAGTTTGATTTTTACGTGTTGTCGCTGTCGTGGTCTCCGACCTTTTGCCTGACCCATCCGGACAATGAGCAATGCTCGGGCAAGGGCTACGGGTTTGTGTTGCATGGTTTGTGGCCGCAGTACGCGCAGGGAGGCTGGCCGGCATCCTGTGCGCCGCAATCCTCGTTGAGCCGTGAAGAGGCCGACAAGGGCGCTGCGTTGTTTCCGACCCGCGCACTGCTCCGGCATGAATGGGCCAAGCACGGCACGTGCAGCGGGCTCGAGCCCCTGGCGTACCTGGAAAAAACCGATGCGGCGCTGGGTGCCGTGGTGATTCCGGCGCAGTTGCAGCCGTTCAATACACCGCCGTCGCTGCCGGCCAGCGAGATCGAGGCGTTGTTCCGCGAGAGCAACCCGCGCATGGGCAACCGTGGGTTGGCGGTGATCTGCAAGGGCAAGGTGCTGTCGGAAGTGCGCGTGTGCCTGACCAAGGACCTGGCCTTCGCCGGTTGCCCGCGCAGTGTGAAAACCCAGTGCCGCGACGGCGATATCCGTATCCCCGCGCAGCGCTAGGGCAGCATGGCCAGACGGTAGCGCTCGTCGAAATCCTCGGCCAATTGCGCCAGCGTGACGGTGCCCAGGCGTTCCAACAGCAACGCCTGGGCCTGCTCGAAGGCATCCGTGAGTGCAGCGTTCACCGCTTGTTCCACCAGGCATTGCGGGTGATCGGTGGACAGGCCGATGGCGAAGATCGACGGCGTGCCCAGGGCGTTGTGAATATTCAGCAAGGTGATTTCACTCAAGGGTTTGCCCAGCGTCCAGCCACCTTGATGGCCTTTTTCCGAGCGTACGTACCCTTTCTCCTTGAGTAGCCCCAGGGTGCGCCGCACCACCACCGGGTTGGTGCCGAGCATCTGTGCGATGGTGTCCGATGTGGCGCGTTCTTCGTGGCGGCCCATGTGGATCAGCACATGCAACATGCGCGAAAGCCGGGTGTCGTTTCTCATCAAAAAACCTCGGGTCGATTCGACCGGCAGTATCGTGTGTAACCTGAAAAGTTGCGAGATACTTGACGGCGTATTTTTACGTAACTTATGGTGTGTCGTGAAAGCCCGCGGATAACCGCAGGCACCAAAACACGGGGCACTCTCATGATGCATGACGTCATTATCGTCGGCGGCAGCTACGCCGGCCTGTCCGCAGGGCTGCAACTGGCGCGGGCACGGCGCAAGGTGCTGGTGATTGACGCGGGGCAGCGGCGCAACCGGTTCGCGACGACGTCCCATGGGTTTCTCGGCCAGGATGGCCAGCCGCCCGAGGTCATCGCTGCGGAAGGTCGCAGCCAATTGATGGAATACCCGACGGTCAATTGGGTGCAGGACCGCGTGCTCCAGGCGCGTGCGACATCGGACGGTTTCAGCGTACGCACCGAATGCAACGGTGAGTTGCAGGCCAGGCGATTGATCCTCGCCACCGGCGTGGTGGACGAACTGCCGGCCATCGATGGTTTGCAGGAGCGTTGGGGCACGCGGGTGTTTCATTGCCCCTACTGCCACGGGTATGAATTGGATCAGGGCCGTATCGGCGTGTTGGCCACTTCGCCGCTGGCGATGCATCACGCGCTCTTGCTGCCGGATTGGGGCGACACGACGCTGTTCACCAATGCTGTGTTCACCCCGGATGCCGAGCAACAGGCGCAGTTGGATCGACGTGGCGTGACGGTGGAGCCTGGCAAGGTCAGGCGTTTGCGCGGTGAGCGTGCCGATGTGGAGCTGGACGACGGTCGGGTGTTCAACCTCGACGGCGTGTTTACGATGTCCCGCACCCGTATCAGTGGGTTGGCCGAGCAATTGGGGTGCGAACTGCTGGAAGGCCCGACCGGTGCGTATGTGTCCGTCAACGACCTCCGCCAGACTTCGGTGCCCGGTGTGTTTGCCTGTGGCGATACTGCGTTGGCAGGGGGCTCCGTGGCATTGGCGGTGGGCGAGGGCGTGCGCGCCGGGGTGGGCGCGCACTTTTCGTTGATCAGCGGGTGAGGTAGAGCGGGCTTTGCGTCGACAGCGACGCCTTGATCGCGTGGCCCATGTCGGTGATCACCACTTCTTCGCGTCCTTCGCTGAGCGCTTGCAGGGTCAGCGCGACCACTTCCTGGGGTGTGCTTTTGGGCGCTTCGATACCGGCGGTCATGTCGGTGTCTATGTACGCGGGGTGAACGCCGATCACCAGGGTTTTCTGCTCGCGCAATTCGCTGCGCAGGCCGTTGGTCAGGCTCCACTGCGCGGATTTGGACGCGCTGTAACCGCCGGTGCCCGGCGAACTCAACCAGCTCAACACCGAAAGGATATTGATCAGCGCGCCGCCGCCTTGTCGGGCGAGGATCGGGGCGAACGCGCGGGTGACGCGCAGGGTGCCCAAGGTGTTCACGTCAAAGTGCTGTTGCAGGTTTTCGACGCTGTCATCGTCCAGCAATGCGCCACGGGTGAGGGCGCCGGCGTTATTGATCAGCACCTCGACATCGGTGTACTGCTCGGCGGCGCGTTGCACGCTGGCGGTGTCGGTGACGTCCAGGGCGATCGGCGTGCTGCCGGGAATGTCCACGCTGCGCGGGTCACGCGCGGCGGCGTAGACCTTGGCCGCGCCGCCTTGCAGCAGCGCGCTGACGAACGCTTTGCCCAGGCCGCGATTGGCGCCGGTGACCAGTACCACTTTTCCACGAATATCCATGATGAACTCCAGGCTGCGAATTAGGTTTAATAATGAAACTGTTTTTATCCTGCGTGAGATGGTCCTATAATGCAACCTGAATTTTTCAGTCAGCCCGGAGGCGCCCGATGAAACGTAAATGCCTGGAAGGCGATGGCTGCCCGGTTGCCCGTGCCCTGGATGTGGTGGGCGATTGGTGGACGCTGCTGATCATCCGCGATGCCTTTGCCGGCGTGACGCGCTTCGGTGATTTCCAGAGGCGTCTGGGCGTGGCGAAAAACATCCTCGCCACGCGCCTCAAGGACATGGTCGAGCAAGGCCTGTTGCAGACCAGCGAAGTGGGCGCGCGCAGCGAATATCAACTGACTGACAAGGGCCGTGCACTGATGCCGGTGCTGGTGACCCTGGCGCAATGGGGCGAGGCGTTTACCACGCCTGAGGCGGACGGTCGGCGGGTGCTCGACGCGCAGTCGTTGCAACCGCTGCGCAAGGTCGAAGTGCTGTCCCAGGACGGGCGTGTGTTGGGAATTGAAGATATCGTCACACAAGCGCCTGTGGCTTGAAGCCCCGCAAAGGCTAGACTGTACGGGACCGCCTCCCTGTGGTGAGCGGGCTTCGGCCCAGTCCGGTGTTTGGAGGTCTTCAAGGACAGGAGACAGACCATGACCACCGATTTCGAATGCAAGACCACTTCCCAGGGGTTGACCTTCAAGCTCTACCGGGGCGAGGGGGCTGCGCTGCTGGCATTCGACCTGGCGCCAGACCTGGCCACCCGCGATTTTGTCGGCTTCAGCATCGAAGTGCGCTACCCCGGCGCCGACAAATGGGGCGCGCTCTACAACCGGCTGCACTTCGATTACCCACCCACCCCCGAGCGTTCGCGCAGCTTTCCTTCCACTGAAGCCCCGTTCCAGAAATTTCGCTGGATCCACGTGCCCAGCGAGATTCTGACCGGTGTGTACCGCTACCGCGTCACCGCCTGCTATATGAAGGAGGACGGGACTCTGTCCAAGGGCGTGAGCCTGGAAAACCAGGTGTCCCTGGAAGCGCAAACCATCAACCAGTTCGTGAACGTCGGTTTCACCCGCGGCTTTGCCTCGTCGCAGGCCTACGGCGATCGCTTCAACAATGAAACCCGCATTCTGCCACCGGCGCGTTCCGCGCCCCGTGCGTACCTGGACCTGGACATGGCGCCGTTCGAGCGCAACTATCAATGGCTGGGCTTCGAGGCCCGCGAGTTGATACTGCAAGTGCTGGAACAGGTGGCGAACGACCCCGCATTGACCCTCGACGCGCTGATCTACGAAAGCAAGGAACCGGACATCCTGCGTCGCCTGGAATCGCTCGGCCCGCGGCTGCGGGCGATCATCGATGACCATGATGACCAGGGCGCCGCCGACAGTTGTGAAAGCCTCAGCGCCGAGCGTTTGACGGCGGCCGGGGCGCAGATCAAGCGTTTGCATTTCTCCAGCCAGCAACACAACAAGGTGTTGATCGTACGGCGCGCCGGCAAGGCCATTCGGGTGCTGGGCGGTTCCACCAACTTTGCCTTGCGCGGTTTGTATATCCAGGCCAACAACGTGTTGCTGTTCGACGACGAAACCGTCGCCGGCAAATTCGCCGAGGTATTCGACGCCTATTGGACGGCGCCCGAGGCTTTTCGCAAAAACCCGCTGTCGCAACAGTGGTGGGTAGTGCGTGACCAGCCAGGTTCCAAAGTCTCGTTGTGCTTTGCGCCTCACGCCGACAGCGCGTTGTCCCTGGACCCCATCGCCAGCAGCATCGAACAGGCGACCAGTTCGGTACTGTATTCCATCGTGTTCCTCAGCCTGATCAACGGCAAGGTGCGCGATGCGCTGGACGAGTTGATGCAGCGTTCGCTGTTCTCCTACGGCGTGGCCCAGCGCACCGGCAAGCTGGCGGTGCGCAAACCGGATGGCTCGGTGGGGTTGCTGCCGTTCGCGTACCTGGCGGGCAACGCGCCGGCGCCGTTCAAGGCGGAGTGGTCGGGCAATGCCGGGAACATGGTGCACAACAAGTTTGTGGTCACCGATTTCAATGGCGCCAACCCTACGGTGTACACCGGGTCATCCAACCTGGCCGGGGGCGGTGAAAAGAACAACGGCGACCACCTGATCCGCATCGAAGACCGCAAGGTGGCGGTGGTCTATGCGATCCAGGCGTTGCTGCTGTTCGACCATTTCCACTTTCGCGCCAATGCCCGCCAGCCTGGTGCCAATCAGACGCTGCGCCTGGCCAAGCCTCCGGCAGAGGGGGAGAAGACCTGGTTCGACGCGTATTACCGCCCCGGTCATATCAAGGCCCGGGACCGCGAGCTGTTTGTGAAGTAAGCGCGCCTAGCCATCCACCAGTTGCTGGAACAGCGGCGTGAGCAGGTCGATCAATACCTGCGGATCGGCCTTGGCCAGGGCCTGCAGTTCAAGCATCTGGCGCATCACCTGAAACCCCGAAACCAGCGCCATCACCAATGCCGCGCGTTCTTCGTGGTGCGCGCCCTTGAGCGCGGCCGCCATGGTAGCCTGATGGCCTTTTTCCACCTGCTCGCGGCCGATCACGGCGGCGCGTTTGCTTGACGCCGAATGCAGCATGATCAGGAAACCTTCCAGCGGCGTGCTGCCGGCCTCGGTGATGCTGACCAGCGCGGTGGCCATGGTGCGTCCGAGGTTTTCCGAGCTGAGGTTGTCTTCGGTGAGGATGATCGGGCTGGCCATGGTGTCGGCGATCACTTCGGCGAACAGCTGTTCCTTGGAGCCGAAGTAACGGTTGACCAGCATCGCTGTCACGCCCGCACCGGCGGCGATTTCGCGCACGCCAGCACCATCGTAGCCCGATTGGGCGAAGGCTTTGCGCGCGGACAACAGAATGGCGTCGCGGGTGGCGGCGGCATTGCGCCGTCGTGGAGTCGGATTGGGCATGGAGGTCCTGACATGGCTGGGATCTGTGGGCGCACAGCGCGTGCGCGCCCACAGGGTACAGGGTCTATTTGCTGTCGAGGAAGCCCAGCAAGGCAGCATTGAACAACGCCGGGTCCTGCAGGAAGGCAAAGTGGCTGGTGTTCGGCAGAATCAGCAGCCCGGCACCCGGGATGGTCGCGGCCATGTACTCGGTGTGTTCGCGCTTGATCGCCTCGTCATGGTCACCATCGGCGATCAGGATCGGCGTCTTGATGCTTGCCAGTTGCGCATCGGTCCAGTTCGGTTGGCTGGCCCACATATGGCTGATCTGCTCGACGAACGCCTCGTACTCCTTCGGCGTTGGCGACAACTTCGCGTACTCCTTGCCGGCGCGTTCGATGAACGCCGCGAAGGTCGGGTTCTTCTCCACGGCGTCCTTCACACCTGAAGTCTGGGTGTTGGCGGCGAAGGCGAAGACCTTGCCGATGCGCGCCGGATGGCGCAGGGCCAGGTCGATGCCGATGATTGCCCCGTCGCTCCAGCCGACGATATCGGCACGCGGGATTTTCAGGCTGTCGAGCACGGCCACCACGTCGTCGGCCATCAGGTCATAGCCGTAGGGTTGTTCGTTGCGCGAGCTGCGCCCGTGGCCACGGCTGTCGATGCTGATCACTTCGTGCTTGGCCGACAGGGCCTTGACCTGGTTGCCCCAATAGTCGGAGTTGGACAGGCCGCCATGCAGCAACACCACTGGCGAGCCGTGGCCGGTGCGGGTGTAGTAGACCTTGATGCCGTTGACCGCGGCATAGCCGGTTTTTGCCCCGGCGACGGGGGCGGGTGTCGGCGGCAGGGTTTCCCAGCGTTCGGCGGCCTGGGCCGCGGAGAAGGACAGCAACAGGCAGGCAGCTGCCAGTAGACGGCGTGACATGGCGGTTCCTTTTTGCAGTGAGTAGGCGCTGAACTCTAGCACCGGCCCCGGGCCGGAAAAAACGCATTTTTGCCTATTGGAATTCTCTGGCTGAAAGAAAAAATTCAGCTATATCAATGGAATAAAACCGTCTAAAGGGCTTTTTGGCTAATCAGGCTATTGGCACAATCGATCAGTGTGTCTTCCGCCGGGCGCGGTTGCCAGCCGAGTAGTCGATGGGCTTTTTCCGCACTGTGGCGGTGTGCCCGACCCAGGTTCGGGGTAAGGCTGCGCAACAGCGGGTCGAAACGCGCCAGCAGCCGCAACAGCCAATCGGGGATGTTGCGCGTGGGCACCTTGCGGGCAGCGTCCCCCAGCCGGTCGCGCAGCACCTGGGAAATCTCGGCCATCCACATGAACCTCCCGACGCCCAGTATCCGCTGGCCGGCAGCGGCCGGGGCGGTCATGGCGCGGATATGCAGGTCGGCCAGGTCACGTACATCCACCACTTCGAAACCCAGGCGCGGGTTGCCCTTGGCCCGGCCTTGCAGCAAGCGTGCGATGACTTGCACCGAGCCGAAGGTGTCGCGGCTCATGATCGGCCCGAAGACCGCCCCCGGCAGAACGGTGGTCAGGGTGGTGATGCCGGTGTGGTCGGCCATGAACTCCCATGCAGCGCGTTCGGCCTGACGCTTGGCCTGGCGGTACGGAATCACGTTGGTTTCGTTCGGGTCGAACCACACCGTCTCGTCGCTCAGGCTGTCGGGGCTTTGCAGTGGCGGGGTGGCGACCGTCGCCGCGCTGGTCATGACCACCCGGCGTACCCCGGCACGGGTGGCGGCCCGCAGGATGCGCAGGGTGCCGTCACGGGCCGGGCCGATCATGTCGTCGATATGCTGCGGCGCGTCCAGGCCCAGGGGCGAGGCCACGTGCAGCACGTAATCACAACCGACCATGGCAGCGTCCCATCCGGCGTCGCGGGTGAGGTCGGCGACGAAGAACGACAAGCGATGATGATCGATACCCTGGCCGCTCAACGCCGCTCGCACACCCGCAGCCTTGTCCAGATTGCGCAGGCTGGTGCGCACCTGATAGCCCTGTTGCAACAGGCCCGCCAGGCACCAGCCGGCGATATAGCCCGTACCACCGGTGACCAGAACCGTTTCTGCCATGTGTGTTCTCCAGCATGTGTCAATGAAGTGAGGCTGACTGTAGAGCTGAAAATGAAATAAGTCTACAGTCGTATACAAAATAGTTGGCCAAGGGGCATTTTCTTCAATACCGCCCGACATTCGCCGTTTACCGTGGTCCCAACGTTCTTCCTCGCATCAAAAGGAGCTGCAATGAGCTTGATCCTTTCCATGGCCGCGTTCGCGTTGGCTACGTCCATCACGCCGGGACCGGTCAATGTGGTGGCCTTGAGTTCAGGCGCGCGCTTCGGCTTTGCCGCCAGCCAGAAGCATGTGTTCGGTGCGGCGGTGGGGTTCACCTTGCTATTGGTGCTGATCGGCTTGGGGTTGCATGAAGTGCTGCTGCGTTGGCCAGTGCTGACCCAACTGATCCAATGGGGCGGGGTGGCTTTTTTGCTGTACATGGCATGGAAGCTGGCGATGGATGACGGCCAGCTGGACGCCGAGGGCAGCGCGAAAGTGCCGTCGATGTTCTACGGCGCACTCATGCAGTGGCTCAACCCCAAGGCGTGGCTGGCCTGTGTGGCCGGGATGGGACTGTTCGTGGCGGACGGTGCGGCGGGGCAGGTCTGGTTGTTTGCCGGTCTGTACCTGGTGATCTGCTACCTGTCGGTGGCGTGCTGGGCCTGGGCCGGAACGTTTCTGCGGCGTTACCTGGGCAACCCACGGGGCGTGCGGTTGTTCAACCGTTCGATGGCTGCGTTGCTGGTGGCCAGTGTGGGTTATCTGTTGATGGCTTGAGGCGGTCACGGTACCGGCCCGGCGTGGCCGCAACATGTTGCTTGAAGGTACGCTGGAAATGCGCCTGGTCGGCAAAGCCCGCCGCCAGTGCCACATCGGCGATCAACTCGCCCTGGCGCAGCCGGGTGCGGGCAAATTGAATGCGCTGGTTCACCAGGAATGCGTGGGGTGTCAGCCCGTAATACTGCTTGAAGGCACGGATCAGGTAGGACGGCGACAGCTCGGCTGCCGCGCAGATGTCTTCCAGTTTCACCGCCAACGTGCAGTGCGCGCGGATGTACTCCGCCGCTCGCTCCAGTTTGCCATTGGCTTCACGCGGTGGCATGCCGGAAGGGTTCAAACGCTGCTGAACCTCGCTGAAGTAGCTGACCAGCACGCTCTGTTTGTGCAGGTGCTCGGCGTGTTCATCCACCAGCACCCGGTACAGTTCCAGCAGGCCGCTGTACAACTGCGCATCCTGTGTGTGGGGCGTGTTGAACGGGCGATAGCCCTGGTCGATGCTGAAGCCCAACTGGTGTTGCAAGTCCGTGAGCCAGGGCGTATCGAGGTACAGCATCCGGTAGGACCAGGGCTCGTTCTCTATCGGGTTGCACGCGTGCACATCCCCCGGGTTCATCAACACCACTGTGCCGGCGCTGATCTGGAAGGTCTGCGCGCCATAGTGGTAATAACTGCGCCCGCTGGTGACCGCTCCGATGGAGAAATGCTCGTGGGCATGCCGGCTGTAGGTGACCTTGCGCCCGTCGGCGATGGCCCGCGCTTCGATAAAAGGCAGCGCGGGGTCACGCCAGAACAGTGGGGCGGTTGCGTCGCTCATGGGCGCGGCGCCAGGAACGCCGCCTCCAGCAACTGCCGTGTGTAGCCATGTTGCGGCGCGGCGAAGATGGTTTTGGCGTCGCCCTGTTCCACCACCTGCCCGTGCTTGACCACCATCAATTGGTGGCTGAGCGCCTTCACCACCGCCAGGTCATGGCTGATGAACAGGTAGGTCAGGTTGTACTTGGCTTGCAGGCTGCGCAGCAATTCCACCACTTGGCGCTGTACCGTGCGGTCCAGGGCGGAGGTGGGTTCGTCGAGCAGGATCAGGCGCGGTTTGAGCACCAGGGCACGGGCGATGGCGATGCGCTGGCGCTGGCCGCCCGAGAATTCATGGGGGTAGCGATGCCGGGATTCCGGGTCCAGGCCGACTTCCTTGAGCGCCGCGATGATCGCCGCTTCCTGCTCGACCGGCGTGCCCATTTTGTGAATGCGCAGGCCCTCACCGACGATCTCGCTGACGCACATGCGCGGGCTCAGGCTGCCGAACGGGTCCTGGAATACCACCTGCATTTCCCGGCGCAACGGGCGCACCTGCTGCTGGTTGAGGCTGTCCAACTGCAAGCCCTCGAAACGAATGCCGCCCTGGCTGCCGATCAGGCGCAGGATCGCCAGGCCCAGGGTGGATTTGCCCGAGCCGCTTTCGCCGACGATGCCCAGGGTCTGCCCCTGGGGCAGGCTGAAGTTGATGCCATCCACCGCCTTGACGTAATCGACGGTATTGCGCAAAAAGCCCTTCTTGATCGGGAACCACACTTTCAAGTCATCGACTTCCAGCAGCGGCGGTCCCGCCACGTTGGTCGCCGGTCCGCCGCTGGGTTCTGCCGCCAGCAGTTCCTGGGTGTACGGGTGCCGGGGCGACTGGAACAGGGTCTCGCAGTCCGCCTGCTCCACAATGCAACCCTGTTGCATCACGCATACACGGTGGGCGATGCGCCGTACCAGGTTCAGGTCGTGACTGATCAGCAGCAATGCCATGCCCAGGCGTGCCTGCAGTTCCTTGAGCAGTTGCAGGATCTTCAGCTGTACCGTCACGTCGAGGGCGGTGGTCGGTTCATCGGCGATCAACAGTTCAGGCTCGTTGGCCAGGGCCATGGCGATCATCACCCGTTGGCGCTGGCCGCCGGAGAGTTCATGGGGCAGCGCCTTCAGGCGTTTGTGCGGCTCGGGAATGCCCACCAGCTCCAGCAGCTCCAGGGTGCGGCGGGTAGCGACCTTGCCGGTGAGCCCCTTGTGCAGGCCAAGCACTTCGTTGATCTGCTTTTCGATGGAGTGCAGCGGGTTCAGCGAGGTCATCGGCTCCTGGAAAATCATCGCGATGCGGTTGCCGCGAATGTGCCGGATGGTTTTTTCCTTGAGGGTCAGCAAGTCTTGCCCGGCGTATTCGATGGTGCCGGACGGGTGCCGGGCCAGGGGGTAGGGCAGCAGGCGCAGGATCGAGTGCGCGGTCACCGATTTGCCCGAACCGCTTTCGCCCACCAGGGCCAGGGTTTCGCCGCGCTTGATGTCGAAGCTGACGTTGTTGACCACGCGCTGGTGGTTGCAGCCCACGACAAACTCGACACTGAGGTCGCGGATTTCGATCAGATTGTCCTGACTCATCTCATTTCCTCGGGTCGAAGGCATCGCGAGCGGACTCGCCGATAAACACCAGCAGGCTCAACATGATCGCCAGCACGGCAAAGGCACTCATGCCCAACCACGGTGCTTGCAGGTTGGATTTGCCCTGGGCCACCAGTTCCCCCAGGGACGGCGAACCGGCAGGCAGGCCGAAGCCGAGGAAGTCCAGGGCAGTGAGGGTGCCGATGGCGCCGGTGAGGATGAACGGCATAAAGGTCATGGTCGAGACCATGGCGTTGGGCAGGATATGCCGGAACATGATCGCGCCGTTCTGCATCCCCAGGGCCCTGGCCGCACGCACGTATTCCAGGTTGCGCCCGCGCAGGAACTCGGCGCGCACCACGTCCACCAGGCTCATCCAGGAGAACAGCAACATGATCCCCAGCAGCCACCAGAAATTGGGCTGCACGAAACTGGCGAGGATGATCAGCAGGTACAGCACCGGCAGCCCGGACCAGATCTCCAGGAAACGCTGCCCGGCCAGGTCGACCCAGCCGCCATAAAAGCCCTGCAGGGCCCCGGCGATCACGCCGATGATGGAACTGAGCACCGTGAGGGTGAGGGCGAACAGCACCGACACGCGAAAGCCGTAGATCACCCGCGCCAGCACATCGCGGCCCTGGTCGTCGGTGCCCAGCAGGTTGACCGACGAGGGCGGTGCGGGGGCGGGGACTTTCAGGTCGTAGTTGATGCTCTGGTAGCTGAACGGGATCGGTGCCCACAGCGTCCAGGCGTCCTTGGCCTTGAGCAGTTCCTGGATGTACGGGCTCTTGTAGTTGGCCTCCAGCGGGAATTCGCCGCCGAAGGTGGTTTCCGGGTAACGCTTGACGGCGGGGAAGTACCAGCCGCCGTCGAAATGCACCACCAGTGGCTTGTCGTTGGCGATCAGCTCGGCGCCCAGGCTCAGCACAAACAGGATCAGGAACAGCCACAGCGACCACCAGCCACGCTTGTTGGCCTTGAATCGTTCGAACCGGCGGCGATTGAGGGGGGACAGGTTCATCTCAATGCTCCCGGCTGGCGAAGTCGATGCGCGGATCGACCAGGGTGTAGGTGAGGTCGCCGATGAGTTTCACCACCAGCCCCAGCAGGGTGAAGATGAACAGCGTGCCGAACACCACCGGGTAGTCGCGGTTGATCGCCGCTTCAAAGCTCATCAGGCCCAGGCCGTCGAGGGAGAAGATCACTTCCACCAGCAACGAGCCGGTGAAGAAGATGCCGATGAACGCCGAGGGGAAACCGGCGATCACCAGCAGCATCGCATTGCGGAACACGTGGCCATACAGCACGCGGCGGTGGGTGAGGCCCTTGGCCTTGGCGGTGATCACATATTGCTTGTTGATCTCGTCGAGAAAGCTGTTCTTGGTCAGCAGGGTCATGGTGGCGAAGTTGCCGATCACCAATGCGGTGATCGGCAGCGCCAGGTGCCAGAAGTAATCGAGGATCTTGCCGCCCCAACTCAGCTCGTCGAAGTTGTTGGAGGTGAGCCCACGCAACGGGAACCAGTCGAAATAACTGCCGCCGGCAAACACCACGATCAGCAGGATCGCGAACAGGAACGCCGGGATCGCATAACCGACGATGATCGCCGAGCTGGTCCACACGTCGAAGTGGCTGCCGTGTCGCGTCGCCTTGGCGATTCCCAGGGGAATCGACACCAGGTACATGATCAGCGTGCTCCATAACCCCAGGGAGATGGACACCGGCATTTTTTCCTTGATCAGGTCGATGACCTTGGCGTCGCGGAAAAAGCTGTCACCGAAGTCCAGTCGCGCATAGTTCTTGACCATGATCCACAAGCGTTCCGGCGCCGACTTGTCGAAGCCGTACATCTTTTCGATTTCCTTGATCAGCGCCGGGTCCAGGCCCTGGGCGCCCCGGTAGCTGGAACCCGCTACCGAGACCTCGGCGCCGCCGCCGGCAATGCGGCTGGTGGCACCGTCAAAGCCCTCGAGTTTGGCGATCATCTGCTCCACCGGACCACCGGGAGCGGCCTGGATGATGACGAAGTTGATCAGCAGGATCCCGAACAGGGTGGGGATGATCAGCAGCAGGCGACGAACAATATAAGCCAGCATTCAATCGCCTCCGTTCGCCGGATCGGCGTTGGTTGGGGTGTCCAGGGTCACGGCGGGTTGCACGTTGGGCTTGCTCCACCAGGTGGCGGTGCCGACGTCGTAGCGCGGCGAGACTTTGGGGTGGCCGAGATGGTCCCAATACGCCACGCGGAACGTCTTGATGTGCCAGTTGGGGATCACGTAGTAGCCAAATTGCAGCACCCGGTCGAGGGCCTTGGCATGGGCCACCAGGCTCTTGCGCGAGTCGGCGTCGATCAGCTCTTCCACCAGTTGATCGATGGCCGGGTCCTTGAGGCCGATGTAGTTGCGGCTGCCGGGTTTGTCGGCGCTGGACGACTTCCAGTATTCGCGCTGTTCGTTACCCGGCGAGCTGGATTGCGGAAAGCTGCCCACCATCATGTCGAAGTCCCGCGAGCGCACGCGGTTGATGTATTGCGAGACGTCGACCCGGCGTATCATCAGGTCGATGCCCAGGTCTGCCAGGTTGCGCTTGAACGGCAGCAGGATACGCTCGAATTCGGTCTGGGCCAGCAGGAATTCGATGGTCACCGGTTTGCCGTGGGTGTCGACCATCTTGTCGTCGACGATGCGCCAGCCAGCCTCTTGCATCAACTGGTAGGCCTCGCGCTGCTGGCTGCGGATCATGCCGCTGCCGTCGGTTTTGGCGGGTTCGAAGGCTTGGGTGAAAACGGCGGCCGGGATCTGCTCGCGCAGCGGTTCGAGGATCGCGGTTTCGTCCGGGCCGGGCAGGCCGGTGGCGGCCATTTCCGAGTTTTCGAAATAACTGCGGCTGCGGGTGTAGGCGCCGTTGAACAGCTGCTTGTTGCTCCATTCGAAGTCCAGCAACAGACTGATGGCTTTGCGCACGCGCACGTCCTGGAACATCGGTTTACGCGTGTTGAACACGAAACCCTGCATGCCGGTGGGGTTGCCGTTGGGAATCTCTTCCTTGATCAAGCGGCCTTCGGTGACTGCCGGGGTGTTATAGGCGTTGGCCCAGTTCTTGGCACTGATTTCCAGCCAATAGTCGAACTGCCCGGCCTTCAGGGCCTCCAGGGCCACGGTGTTGTCGCGGTAATAGTCAGTGACGCGGTAATCGAAGTTGTAGAACCCTTTGGCCACCGGCAGGTCCCTGGCCCAGTAGTCCTTGACCCGCTCATAGCGAATCATGCGCCCGGCCTTGATCTCGGCGACCTTGTATGGCCCGCTGCCCAGCGGTACTTCCAGGTTGCCCTTGGCAAAGTCGCGGCCGCTCCACCAGTGCTTGGGCAGCACCGGCAGTTGGCCGAGGATCAGCGGCAATTCGCGGTTATTGGTGCGTTTGAATTTGAACAGCACCCGCAACGGGTCTTCGGCAACCACCTCGTCGACGTCGGCGTAGTAGGTGCGGTAGATCGGCGAGCCTTCCTTCGTGAGGGTCTGGAAGGTGAACACCACATCTTCGGCGCGGATCGGGTGACCATCATGGAAGCGCGCTTCGGGGCGCAGGTAGAAGCGTACCCAGCTGTTGTCCGGAGCCTTCTCTATCTTGCCCGCCACCAGGCCGTATTCGGTGATGGGTTCGTCCAGGCTCTGCATCGCCAGGGTGTCGTAGATCAGGTTGATGTTGTCGGCCGGCACACCCTTGCTGATGTAAGGGTTGAGGCTGTCGAAGCTGCCCATGCTCGACTCGCGGAAGGTACCGCCCTTGGGGGCGTCCGGGTTGACGTAGTCGAAGTGCTTGAAGTCGGCAGGGTATTTGGGCGGTTCGTTGTACAGCGTCAACGCGTGTTGCGGCGCCGCGTGGGCTGCGGTACACAGCAGCAGGCTGCCGAACACGGCAGTGCGCAAAGACATCATTGGGCTTTCTCCGAAGCTTTCAGCCACCACGCGCTCAAGCCCAGGCTGTAGGGCGGCGTGGTGACAAAGGCGAACCGGTTGCGGTACGCCAGGCGATGATAGTTGAGGTACCAGTTGGGAATGCTGTAGTGCTGCCACAGCAGCACCCGGTCCAGGGCCCGGCCGGCGGCCAGTTGTTCTTCACGGGTCTGGGCCGCGAGCAATTGTTCCAGCAGGTGATCGACCACGGGGTTGGCGATGCCTGCATAGTTCTTGCTGCCCTTGATCGCAGCCTGGCTGGAGTGGAAGTACTGCCACTGCTCAAGGCCCGGGCTGAGTGTCTGGTTGAGGGTGATCAGGATCATGTCGAAGTCGAACTGATCCAGGCGCTGTTTGTATTGTGCCCGGTCGACGGTGCGCAGGCGCGCATCGATACCGATGCTGATCAGGTTCTCGACATAGGGCTGCAGGATGCGCTCCAGGTTCGGGTTCACCAGCAGGATCTCGAAACGCAGCGGCTGCCCGTCGCCGTTGAGCAGGCGCTGGCCCGACAGCTTCCAGCCGGCTTCGCCCAACAGGTTGAGCGCGCGGCGCATGGTCTCGCGGGGGATGCCGCGACCGTCGGTCTGAGGCAGGCTGAATGGCTGGGTAAACAGGTTGGCCGGCAGTTGGTCGCGGTAGGGCGAGAGCATCAGCCATTCATGGCCCACCGGGACGCCGGTGGCCGAGAACTCACTGTTGGGGTAATAGCTCAAGGTGCGTTTGTAGGCGCTGCTGAACAGGGTGCGGTTGGTCCACTCGAAGTCGAACATCAGCCCCAGGGCTTCACGCACCTTGGTCTGGCTGAAGGTCGAGCGCCGGGTGTTCATGAACAGGCCCTGGCTCTGGGTCGGGATCTGATGGGCGATCTGTGCCTTGATCACGTCGCCACGGTTCACCGCCGGGAAGTTGTAGCCATTGGCCCAGTTCTTGGCCTGGTGTTCGATATAGATGTCGAACTCGCCGGCCTTGAAGGCTTCGAAGGCCACATCGCTGTCGCGGTAGAACTCCACCTCGACCTTGTCGTAGTTATAGAAGCCCTGGTTGACCGGCAGGTCCTTGCCCCAGTAGTCCTTGACCCGTTCGAACACCAGCTGCCGCCCCGGTGTGACCTTGCTGATGCGGTACGGCCCGCTGCCCAGCGGTGGTTCGAAGGTGGTGGCCTTGAAGTCGCGGTTTTTCCAGTAATGCTGGGGCAGTACCGGTAGCTCGCCCAGGCGCAGGATCAGCAGCGGGTTGCCGGCGCGCTTGAACACGAAGCGGATGCGGTGGCGGTTGAGGATGTCGACCCGTGCCACTTCCTGCAGGTTGGTGCGGTACTGCGGATGGCCTTCGGTCAGCAGGGTGCGATAGGAAAACGCCACGTCATAGGCGGTGATCGGCTTGCCATCATGAAACCGCGCTTCGGGGCGCAGGTTGAACACCACCCAGCTGCGGTCCTCACTGTATTCCACGGACTGGGCGATGAGGCCATAGCTGGACGTGGGTTCATCACCCGAAGGTGCGTATTGGCCGGTACCGACCATCAACGGCTCGTTCAGCTCGTTGACGCCATATTGCAGGAAGTTGGGCGTGGAAACAGGGCTTGAGCCCTTGAAGGTGTAGGGGTTGAGCGTGTCGAACGTGCCAAACGCCATGACCCGCAGAGTGCCGCCTTTGGGCGCCGCAGGGTTTACCCAATCGAAGTGGGTGAATTTGGCCGGGTACTTGAGCCTGCCGAACTGCGTGTAACCGTGGCTCTCGGTAATCGTCGCGTTCGCAGCAAAGCTCAAGGCCAGACTTATTAGTAGAAGGAGGGGACGCTTCAAGTCAGAGATCCGATCCAGGCGGCTTGGGCTTTATGATCGGTACAGTAACAGCTTGTTCCGGTTGGAAAAAGGCTGTTGAAATGCCTCAGCCTGAGCGCCAGCGCGGTATTGAAGGGTGTGAAGATCAAATGTGGGAGCTGGCTTGCCTGCGATAGCATCGGCCTGGTGTCACTGATACACCGAGGTGATGCTGTCGCAGGCAAACCAGCTCCCACACAAGCCCGCTTTCATGCAGGTTTATCTTGG